>NZ_JBQSXN010000055.1:0-20355 GCF_052378235.1 Psychrobacter sp. AOP3-A1-26 | reverse complement strand
GTCTCAATGAGTGTGGTTATCAAGGTGGTGTCAATGCGAGATGACAACGGTTGACGCCTGATATCCACGCCATAGAAGGACGTGGTTTTACGGCGCTTTTTGATAAAAAAACACTCTCTAATCGATAGATTAAAGAGTGTTCTAAAACGTGAGAACTATTTATAGGCTATATAAGCTAAAGGCCTAATAAGCTAAAAGCCTATTTTTCAAGGATGCAAGTCACACCTTGACCACCAGCGGCACAGATAGAGATTAGCGCACGTCCAGAGCCTTTTTGATCCAGCAGCTTAGCGGCAGTCGCTAAGATACGGCCACCAGTAGCAGCAAATGGATGGCCAGCGGCTAGAGATGAGCCGTTGACGTTTAGCTTGCTACGGTCGATAGTTCCTAGCGGCGCGTCAAGACCTAAACGCTCTTCACAGAATTTCTCGTCTTCCCAAGCTGAAAGGGTTGATAAGACTTGTGAGGCAAAGGCTTCATGGATTTCATAAAAATCGAAATCTTGTAGCGTCAAACCAGCACGCTCAAGCATACGCGGCACGGCATAAGCTGGTGCCATGAGTAAGCCTTCTGTGGTACCAGATTTACCAATGAAATCAACCGCTGCTGTTTCTTGATGAACGATATAAGCCAATGGCTTAAGGCCGTGCTCTTTTGCCCATTCATCAGTACCCAATAGTACACAAGAGGCACCATCAGTGAGCGGCGTAGAGTTGGCAGCAGTCATCGTTGGCTTGGCATTGTTTTTACCAAACACAGGCTTTAACTTCGCTAATTTTTCTAACGTCGTATCTGGACGCAAGTTATTGTCGCGAGTGAGACCTTTATAAGGCGTGATTAAGTCATCAAAGAAGCCTTCGTCATAAGCGCGTGCTAGATTTTGATGGCTATTAAAGGCAAGTTCATCCTGAGCTTCGCGGCTGATATTCCACTCAAGCGCTGTGATCGCTTGATGGTCGCCCATTGAGAGACCAGTACGTGGCTCACCGTTTTGTGGCGAATCGATTAGGTCTTTTGGATTGAGTTCCATCAGTGCTTTTAGACGTTGTTTGTTGTCTTTGGCAGCGCCTAGTTTGATCAGCACTTTACGCAAACCATCACCAATCGCGATAGGCGCGTCAGATGTGGTATCTACACCGCCGGTGATGGCTGAGTCGATGATGCCCAGAGCAATTTTGTTGGCAGAGGCAAATGTCGCTTGCAAGCCAGTACCACAAGCTTGTGAGATATCATAAGTTGGGGTATGTGGGTTCAGCGCGGTGCTTAGTGTGGCTTCACGGGTTAAGTTGATGTCGCGGCTGAGTTTCATCACAGCGCCGGCGACCACTTCACCTAATACTTCGTCTTGTAGGTTATAGCGTTCAATCAAACCATCTAAAGCAGCCGTTAGCATGTCTGTGTTGCTGACATCAGCGTATGAACCATTTGAGCGTGCAAATGGAATACGGTTACCACCTAAAATAGCGACGCGGTTTTGACCAGAAGCAGGTTTAGTCTTGTTCGCTTTCTTGGCGTTAGTCGTCGGCTTTTTGGCAGTAGGTGTTTTCGTGTCCTTTGCCGCCGTTTCTTTTTTAGGGCTGGCCGGTTTTGTGTTGGTTGATGCTGCCTCAGCAGATTTTACGACAGTGCTTTCAACAACAGGGCTATCAGAGTGGTTGTTTTTATTACTCATAATATTATCCTTAAAAAATATAGGTAGAAGAAAAAAGGAAAGTAACAATAAAATAAAAAGTACGAAAATAAAAAGTACGATTAAAAAATATAATTGTCTTAAATAATGCGATAAATGAAAATAAACAAGAGGCAAATATTATCATTTATGACAGGGTATAGCTGTTTGTGATCAAGGCATTTTTATGACTTTACTGTATCGCTTTGGCAAACTATGTGACGCTTATACAAGGTCAACAATAGCCGTGAATATAATTTTATTAGACTGGCTAGTACTGGTTATTAGCATTGCATAATGGTGTATTTGATAATATATTGTTATCGATAAACACATTTGCCATAACTTATAGGTCTGATTTTAGCACAATACGGTGGTTTTTAAGTCTAGAAAAAGTAGCTATCTTGTATACTGGCTTGTTTACAGATTGTTGTAGACAACCTCAGTTTTTGGACTTATTTATGTTGAAAGTGTATAGTTAAGCCAGTTTTCGACCCATTTATTCGATATCAATTTAATTGATATCAACCATTACGATATTGATGCGCTTATATAATAGGGTGATGAGCTTATATAGTAGGCACATCATTAATAAGCACATCATTAATAGCCGCATTGCATTTTTTATTTATTATTATTCTAGGGGCTGTATAGAATTCAGCTAAGGAACTGACAGAGACTATTTTTTAGGCAATTCGACGCCAAAAATAGTAAGTTTAGTCATTCTAAGCGCGATAGTTTTGGCTATGAAGTGGCAAAAAATAGTCCTGTTCCTTCGGACTGATGCTAAAATCGCCCCAGACGTTGTTGTAAATCTAGCTAAGGTCTCGACATTACCTTCGATTTACGCCTAGTCTGGAATTATTTTAGCGATCAGCAGTCCTAATAGATGAATTCTATACAGCCCCTAACCATTTATTATAGGGATTATATTATGTCAGACCGTTATGGTGATTTTGTTCAGTCTTCTATTGGTAAAAAAGTTGCCAAAAACTTAGGTTTACCGTTGCCAGTAACGCTAGATCGCTTCGAAAGCGGTGAGCGTTTGGTACGTGGCAGTGTGCTGGTTGGCCGTGCTGATGGCGATGACAAAAGCGTGAGTGAGTCAGTTGCTCGTATCTTGTCAGACGTTCATGCTGAGGTTTATGTCAATAGTAGAGACGACGTTAAAGACGCACTGGCTGATGCTGGCGTGGAAGCAAAAGCCAATACCGGTGGCGATGATAAGTTTAAAGTTTTATTGTTTGATGCCAGTAATATCAGTAATGCGGATCAGCTAAAAGAAGTGTATGAGTTTTTTCACAGCGTTGCGCGCCGTGTAGAAAAGTCGGGACGAGTGATTATCGTTGGTCGTACGCCAGAAAATATCACTGATATTGAAGCCGCATTAGCACAGCGTGCGCTTGAAGGTTTTGTAAAATCAGTCGGTAAAGAATTTAAGCGTGGTATTACCGCCCAGCTTATTTATGTAGAAGAAGGCGCAGAGCAAAACCTAGACTCGACCTTACGCTTCTTCACCTCAGCTCGTTCAGCTTATGTCTCAGGACAAGTGGTACGCGTTAGTAACGGTGATAACGTCGATGTTGATTGGACGCAGCCTCTAGGCGGAAAAACTATGCTGGTGACTGGTGCTAGTCGCGGAATCGGTGAAGCAATTGCCCGTGTGTTGGCGCGCGAAGGTGCCCATGTGATTTGTTTGGATGTACCACAGCAGCAAGCAGACCTACAAAAAGTCGCTAGCGAAATCAGTGGTTCTATTTTAGCAGTCGATATCACCAGTGAGGACGCTGGGGCACAAATCGCAGACGCAGCGCAAAAGCGTGGTGGTCTAGATTCAATCATCCATAATGCTGGCGTGACTCGTGATAAAACATTGGCAAAAATGGACGAGAAGAAATGGAACATGGTTATCGATATTAACTTAGGTAGTATCGCTAGGTTGAACCGTTACTTGCTTGACAATGATGTGCTAAAAGAAAATGCGCGTATCGTCTGCGTATCGTCAATCTCAGGTATCGCTGGTAACTTGGGTCAGACCAACTATGCGACCTCTAAAGCGGGCGTTATTGGTCTGGTAGATGCTACTGCCAAGCAATTAAAAGACAATGCCAAAGGTATGACGATTAATGCGGTTGCTCCAGGATTTATCGAAACCCAAATGACGGAAGCCATTCCTTTTGCTATTCGTGAAGCGGGTCGCCGTATGAACTCAATGAGCCAAGGTGGCTTACCAGTAGACGTAGCTGAGACTATCGCATGGTTTGCGTCACCTGCTGCTGGCGGACTAAACGGCAACACAGTGCGCGTTTGTGGTCAGAGCTTATTGGGTGCTTAATACCGATTTATGAGTAGGCCTATGTGATCGTTTAAGGTCGGATAAATATATGATAAAAGCTGTTTTTTTATATCCACTTCACATATGCTTACGAAATAATTGCTGATAAATTGTAATAAAGCTGCCCAAGGGTGGCTTTTTTATGATAAAAACACAGGAGCCATCAGCCAAATTATTTTTGTTACTATAAACTCTTATGACATCATTCAATTTCATTTTATATAGCATCTAGAAATGCACCAAAAAACTTGCTCAAGCCCCACTTAGGATTTATTATGTCAGATAAACATTATGATGCGTTGCCAAAAGCGCATACCACCTACGCCAATATCGTCAAAAGTCTATTGCCAATTGGTAATAGTGGCAAAATCAGTAAAGATCAATTGCCGCAAGCGACTTATTATGTGGATGATCTACACATCGATCAGGATAATCTAAACGATTATCGTAAGATTTGTGGTTTTTCTGACAACGGTAAAGTACCTATTACTTACTTCTCTGTACTATCACAAGCGTTGCAAATGAATATGATGGTCAAAGAACCCTTTCCATTTGCCATGTTGGGGCTGGTACACGTTGATAACAGCGTGACCCAATATCGTCCGATTGGTGAGCGTGAGACGGTAGCGATGTCGGTGACTTTTGACAATCTACGCGACCATGCACAAGGTCAGCAATTTGACTTTGTAACGACGGTTAAATCAGAAAGTGAAATAATCTGGGAAGGTACGTCGACGTATCTGGCGCGCAACAAAAAATCGAGTAGCAGCAAAAGTAAAAAAAGCACGCCGCGTCCAGTAACGGTGAAGCAATCAATTAACGAAGTAGGTGTACATAGTATCTTTGAAGTGCCAGAAGATATAGGCCGTCGTTATGCCTTTGTATCAGGTGACTTTAACTTGATTCATTTGCATCCATTATCAGCGCGTGCCTTTGGTTTTCCAAAAGCGATTGCTCATGGTATGTGGTCAAAGGCCAAGTGCTTGGCGATGATGGACGAGCTACCGGATGCTTGTACCGCTGAGGTGTCATTTAAGTTGCCTATATTTTTACCAGCTGAAGTAGAGCTTATCGCTGATCCAATTGCCCAACTCGAAAGCGCCGCAGATACTTGTGAATTTGGCTTATATAGCTCTAAAAACGACAAGCCGCATCTCGCAGGTGTCGTTAAACTACACAGCGATAGCCAGTAATTTATTTGTTTACTTACTATCGCCATATTTCATCTTAACCGCCATAGCCAACGAATAAATTTACAATTATGACTTTACAAAAAAACATGACAAGCACAGAAAACTCTGCCAGTTTGGCAGTTAGTGACACGAAAGATAGCAATATTGCACCTGATAACAATGTGTATGATAACGACGCGCCTGATAATGGTGTCGATCTGGCGTCCCTCTTTGAGCCTTATTTCCGTCCTGATGACAACACCATTGTATGCGGCGCACTTGATGATGAAAAAGTCACTGCGTTAGCCAGAGCAGGGGTTGAGCTGGTTATTAACTTACAGCCTGATAGTGAGCTAAGCTTTGATGAGTCGGCAGCCGTTGAGCGCGCAGGTATGTCTTATGAGCATCTGCCTATTGACGGTACTACAGATTTAAAGCAACTTAATATATTAGCGTTCGATAATATATTGCGCCAGTCTCATGGTAAAAAAACAGTCTTGCACTGTGGTTCAGGCAATAGAGTGGGTGCAGCGATTGCTCTACGAGCTGGCTGGCTACGTGGCCGTAAGATGGATACGGCAATGGAGCGTGGGCGTAGTCATGGTTTGACTAGTCTTGAGCAAGAAGTGCATAATCGTTTGTTGGTACCGCGCTAAAGTATCAGTATGACTGAGTAATCAAAAGGCGACCAGCAGGTGGCCTTTTTTATTGCTCGATAAAACTTAATACCAAACCCAAAAAGTACGATTAGCTGTGTCAAACTCGTTTAGTCTACAGTGCGTAGCACTTGCACTCGTTTTCCTTGCTACTCTATAGTTAAAATACTTTAAAAACGCTACGATACTGCTGGTATAGTTTTTGTGAATGGTATAACTATTCTATAGTCAAAACATCTTCAACACGCCCTATATAAAAACCAAAAACGTTAATAATTGAGTAAGGCCGTCATGACAAATAATAATGAAAGTAGCTATCAAAATAACTATCAGAGCAGCGATAAAAGTAGCACTAAAAGCACCAATACTAAAAGCACCAATATAAATATTGATACCAATCTCCAACAGCGTCTACAGCGATTAATGACAGATTTACAGTTGGATGATGCACCAGCTGGCGGCGCGTTAGTGGTTTATCAAGCGGGCAGCTGCATTGCTCAGGTGAGCGTGGGAATGGCACGAGCAGATTTGTCCTGGAGCGCTGATACCTTGTCGCTTAATTTTTCTACAGGTAAAGGTATTTTAGCGACACTGATTCATGTGTTGGTTTCGCAGCAGATACTAGATTATGACACGCCTATTGCCAGCTATTGGCCAAATTTTGCGGCGCAGGGAAAAGGTGACGTTACATTACGCACAGTCATGTCACATCAGGCGGATTTATTTTCGATTCAGAGTATTGATGCGGACAGCGAAACATTACTCGATTGGGCGCTAATGCTCGATAAAATTGCTGCGATGCCGATGACAACACCTGAAAATACCGAACGATATGACAGTGCATATAGTGCTCTGGTTTACGGCTGGGTGTTAGGCGGGGTGATAGAAGCCGTGACTAAGATGTCTTTGGCTGATGCGCTACGCCAGTATTTGACTGAGCCTTTAGGTATTGCAGACAGTTGCTATTTCGGTGTGCCAGATAGCAAAATAGACCAAGTGGCAAAACTGGCCAAAGACTTTGAGCGGTCAAATCAGGATGGCAGACAATCGGGTAATAAGCGCCACAAACCGACCTTAAAAGCAGACTCGCAATCTACCTTAGATATTTATGCCACGCTACCCAGCTATACAATTTGGCAGCAGCAAAACTTGATTGATAAACACTTGGCTAATAAACAAAAGATAGACGCGAATAAGGAAAGTGAGCAAAACACCCCTGTATTAGATACTGCTCGTATCAATCGTTTATATTTCAACACTGATAAGCTTAATCTAAAAAACTATAAGGCCGCGCTTATACCTGCGGGCAAACAACCGATCGACTATCATAGTCGTAAGATGCTACAAGCGGTTATTCCAGCAGCTAATGGCGTGGCCTCAGCGCAGGCATTGGCAACTGTCTACGCTATGTTGGCGAATGGTGGGGAATGGCGGGGACAGACGTTTATTGATAGCGCCACCTATCAGCAGTTGTCTATCGTTCAGGTCAATGGCTTGGATGCGGTTATGCCAGCGCGTATGCATTGGCGCTTGGGCTACCATAGATTATTTAGCATTTACCAAAATAATAATGGTGAGGCAGTAAGCTCTAGCGCGCAAGGGTTTGGGCATATGGGTTATAACGGTTCGGTTGCCTGGTGTGATCCTACACGGCAACTATCATTTGCTTTTGTTCATAACTTTGATACCACGATGCTCAATGATATTCGCCAATTTGCACTAACGGAAGCGGTGCTTAGTTTGATTAGTGAGGTTTGATTAACGAGACGCTTTTGGCGTCATCCTAAGTAGCTTGTTGGCGCTGAGGCCGTGGATAAAAATCGAAGTAAAAATGACAATCGAACAAACAACCCATAGCTTGAGCGCATCGTTTTCAGCAAAGAAACCCTGATTAAGCGCATAAGATAAATAATATAACGTACCAATACCGCGGATACCCAGTGCTGAGATGGCATACTTTTCGGTATGGGGCAGGTTCAGCCCTGATAAAGCAATGAATCCACCAATAGGACGTATTAATAATAAAAAGGTAAAGCTGACGATATAGACTCGCCACGTTAGCTCAACGCCTGCCTGTAAACCTTGGCCGATTAGCATACCAAAAGTCACCAATACCAGTGACATCAACAAACCTTCTGATTGTTCTGCAAAATCATGGAGCTTGTGATGATAGCTGTGTTTATTCTCTGACCGACGAAAGGCAAATGCCGCGACAAATACCGCGATAAAACCATAGCTATGGAAAAATTCTGCGAACCCATAAGCCATTAAAGTGAGGGCGATGACCACGTAGCCCTGCGAAATAGAGGTTTCTTGGCTATATTTTGAAAACACCAGCTTGGCCATCACTTTACCGACGACGATACCAACCACCAAACCTGCACCAATCTTCCATAGCACATCATGGGTAAACCAAGACCAAAGCATCTCAGCGGTAAAACGTTCGCCTTTGTTAAATGCCTCTGCTATCTTTATTGCCAAATATACAAAAGGAAACGCCAGCCCATCATTCAGTCCGGCTTCTGAGGTGAGCGTAAAGCGCGGCGTGTCTTCGCCGCCCGTATTGGGTGGCCCTACTTGTATGCTGGAGGCTAATACGGGATCAGTTGGTGCAAGTACAGCGCCTAATAAGATTGCGGCGCCCATCGTCATACCAAAGGCATAATAACCCAATACCGCCATCGCAAAAATACCAAGTGGCATAGTAATGAGCAATAACCGTATCGTTGGTCGCCATAATCGCCAAGACAGCTCGGTATCAATTTTGATACCAGCACCAACCAGTGATACCAACACCACAATTTCGGTCAGTTTTTCGATAATTAAACCATTATCAAGGGGGTTTAAGAACGACAAAGATGTCCAAAAATATCCCATGGCTAGGCCGAAGCTGACTTGCAACATAGGTAGGGAGATGGGTGTGCGTTTAAACAAAATAGGAAACAATGCGCCTAGTAAAAAGGCGGTACCACAGACTAATAAGAATAAGTTATAGTTTTCAATCATAAGTTTTATGCACGTTGGTATAACAAGACTTATGATGACGCTAAAAAGGTCTTATTACCGCAAAAAATCGTTATCAAAACGATATAAGCGTTGTTTTTTGGTGAAAAAAAAGCCTGCTCAAGGCAGACTTCTTTTATTTATCTAGCGTTTGGAGTTACTAAGATAACTTTATAACCTGAGTGTTTTCTTAACGTTCAACTTGACTGACATCGCGTACCGCGCCGGTATCGGCACTGGTGGTCATCGCTGCATAAGCGCGTAGGGCAGGAGAGACATGACGCTCACGATTGACTGGTTTCCATGCTTTGCTACCACGGCTTTCCATCTCTTCGCGGCGCGCCGCTAAATCAGCATCACTGACCTGCATGTTAATCGTACGGTTCGGGATGTCGATATGAATGGTATCGCCTTCTTGCACAAGCCCAATCGCGCCACCTTCCGCTGCCTCAGGGCTGGCATGACCGATGGATAATCCTGAAGTACCGCCAGAGAAACGACCATCGGTGAGTAGTGCGCATTCTTTACCCAAGCCTTTTGACTTAAGATACGTCGTTGGGTAGAGCATTTCTTGCATACCAGGGCCGCCTTTTGGCCCTTCATAGCGAATGATAACCACATCGCCTGCAACAATTTGATCGTCAAGTACCGCTGCTACGGCATCATCTTGTGATTCAAAGAGACGTGCACGTCCGGTAAAGGTCAAGATGCTGTCGTCAACACCAGCGGTTTTGACCACGCAGCCGCGCTCGGCAATATTACCGTAAAGGACGGCAAGACCGCCATCTGCAGTATAAGCATGCTCGGCGCTACGGATACAACCTGACTCACGGTTGACGTCGAGGTTTGACCATTCTTGCGATTGTGAGAATGCTTCTGTGGTACGTATGCCGCCTGGCGCTGCAAGATATCGCGCCCGCGCCTCAAGATTGTCAGGATTCATAATATCCCATTTATCAATCGCTTCTTTCATCGTGGCACTATGAATGGTTGGCAAATCAGTGGTGAGCAAATTAGCACGGTCAAGCTCTGCCAATAACGCGAATACACCGCCTGCACGATGCACATCTTCCATATGATACTTTTGTGAGGCCGGGGCAACCTTAGCAAGGCAAGGCACATGACGACTTAACTGGTCAATATCGTGCATTTTAAAGTCGACTTCTGCTTCATTAGCAGCCGCTAATAAATGCAAAATAGTGTTGGTCGAGCCGCCCATAGCGACATCTAAGGTCATGGCATTTTTAAAGGCGGCCTTAGTGGCGATAGAGCGTGGCAGAACCGAATCATCATCTTGCTCATAGCGACGTTTGGCTAGAGATACAATGGTGCGACCGGCTTCTAAGAACAGCTCGCGACGCAGCGAATGCGTTGCCAACAGTGAGCCATTACCTGGTAATGCCAAGCCTAAAGCTTCGGTCAGGCAGTTCATAGAGTTGGCAGTGAACATACCAGAGCATGAACCACAAGTCGGACAAGCTGAGCTTTCAATCGCCAATACATCTTCATCACTAATGCTGTCATCTGCGGCGTCCATCATCGCATCGACTAAGTCGAGTTTACGAACCGCACTGCCATTATTGTCATCAGTATTGTGGCTTTTGCCGACGGTACTGGCGATGATTTTACCCGCTTCCATCGGGCCACCTGAAATAAACACCGTTGGAATATTGAGGCGCATCGCTGCCATTAGCATACCAGGGGTGATTTTGTCACAGTTAGAAATACAAACTAACGCATCGGCACAGTGGGCATTGACCATATATTCAACAGAGTCAGCAATTAAGTCACGGCTGGGTAATGAATACAGCATGCCGCTGTGTCCCATGGCAATACCGTCATCGACCGCGATAGTATTGAACTCTTTTGCCACGCCGCCCGCACTTTCAATTTCGCGCGCGACCAGTTGACCCAAGTCTTTTAAATGCACATGACCGGGTACAAACTGGGTAAATGAGTTGGCAATGGCAATAATTGGTTTGCCAAAATCGCCATCCGTCATACCTGTTGCACGCCATAGAGCACGTGCACCTGCCATATTACGGCCGCCAGTAGAAGTTTTTGAGCGATAGTCCATGTGATATTCCTTACAGTTAGGCGATGTGTGTTAAAGCGTTTATTTTTAAATTTGATACTGCTAATGTGCAATGACTTATATGTATGCAATGACAATGCGTCTTTAAGGGTGATAGTGTGCTTTCTATAGATAGCGAGTACTAGTGAATAATACTAAGTCGCTACCATACCATTAGATATGGATAACTAAAAATGATCAGCCGTTAATCATCAAGACTTATGGGTCAAAAGTTAGCGGTCAAAAATTTAGGCAAGGCGTTCTAAAATTGCGCTCTCAAACCAAGGCAATTCAGCTTTATCCGCTTCCAGTTTAGCGATAACTACTAATGCGTGAGTCGCTGGCAAGAACTGATAGTCTTGGCTGGCATCTATTATTAATGGTATTGGCTCATTGCTTGCTTCATCGACGCTAGTTCCATCGATGCTGACTAATGCCTGCTTATCATTTTTATAAAGCACATCAACACGGCCAAAAAACTGCCAGTCCTTAACGGCTGCTGTGATAGCATCAGCTTCATTTCTAGTATAGATTTGCTGCGTTTCTTTGCCCGTATTGGTCCAGTGCAAGCGTACCGCCAATTGCAAGGCTTCGCTAAACACGACGAGCGAGCCAACAACTTTGACATGCCACGGGCTGGATATCAGCTCTGCATTGATACCTATCAGCTTGGCAGCATCATTGGCAGTCATAGGGGTGTTAAATTGCGCCAAAAGGCTTGGTGTTAAAGGGTGTGTTTGTTTAATCGCATCGTCCAAGCTGTCGTAATGATACAAAAACGGCAATGGCAAGTCTTGGGTCACGGTCTTTTTACTGACTTTGCAGTTATGAATACGCCAGCTGATGGTCTTATCAGTCAGTGCTTCAGCTAAGATGATCGCATTGGGATCGATAGTTTGAGTATGGGCTTGAGGGCTGTTTTTAGTCTCAGCGCTGATGGATTGTCCATCGCTATCGAGCACCGTATCATTTGATACAGATGTCGGTAGGGTGTTATCAAGCTCTGCATGAGGGTTATTCATATCTAATTGAGTCGGTAAGGTAGGCGAGTCCATAAGAGTAGCGTTATTAAAATAGAGGGTTAATATAACATTTAAACCGTACCGCTCGCCAATAAATTAGTGAGCTGAGGTCATTAGTATGTAGGTTGGCTGTTTTCAATCATCAGGATGCTAGCAACTTGTACTTAATCCATATTTCGTCCACTATATTACAGACTGTTCATTCCATTTTAAAAGCTATTAAGCAACTAACAATCAAAGGAAAAAATAATGACTGAAGTCAATCAACAGAATGCTTATGACGATAATAATATCTTTGCCAAAATGCTAAACGGCGATGTTCCTTATCATAAGGTTTATGAAGACGACAAAACCCTCGCTTTTATGGATATTATGCCGCAAGCAGCAGGTCATGTATTGGTGATTCCTAAGCAAAAGGCCGTTGATTTAGTAGATCTTGAGCCAGAATATGCGGCGGCGGTACTGATGACCTCGAAAAAGGTCATGCAAGCACAGCGCCAAGTATTTGAGCGTGAAGGGATTATCCAAATGCAATTAAACGGTAGCGAGGCGGGGCAGACGGTCTTTCATTACCATGTACATCTTATTCCCTCGAGTATCCATGAGCTAGGTCGTCATGCAGTGACGCAGGCAGATCAGGAAGAACTTGCAAAAACAGCCAAACAACTTGCTGCGGTTATTAATGCGTAAACTTATAAGCAAAGTACATCATTTGTGAACTCAACAATGAAATATAAGTTTTTTGCAGTAAATAAAAATAAAAAGGGCAGCTAACAAGCTGCCTTTTTTGTTGCTTGGTAATAGTCATGTAACAATCGTTAAATTCATGTTACAAGTTGGGGGCTTGTCTAGGGTTTTTCAAAATAGTGTGATAAAAATTGTATTTGTTTAATGGCTCTGGATGCATTTTACCTTTATTAGATTAGTTTACCTTATTATTAGTAAGTTTTTATAAAGTAGGTATTATTACCTTTTATTGCTCCCTTTTATTTATTGTTATTTTTTGAGGATATCACTTTTTATGAGTAAATTACCTCGCTCTACTATTCTATTGCCAGTCTTTGTACCGGCAGCAGCCATCATGTTGTTATTGGTGATCGGCACAGCGATTAACCCTGTAGCTGCTGGCGAGTTATTTAGTACGGTACTGGATTTTACCACCGACACTTTCGGTTGGTTCTATATGTTGGCAGTAGCTATATTTTTAATGTCTATCATTGCCTTGGCGTTTTCGCCTTATGGCAGTATTAAGCTGGGCCCTGACCATGCGGAGGCTGAGTATAAGTTTTTAGAATGGTTTGCTATGCTGTTTTCAGCGGGTTACGGGATTGCTTTGCTGTTCTATGGAGTAGCAGAGCCAGTCATACACTTTGCCAGTCCACCGCTTGCCACGCCGCAAACTATTGAAGCTGCCAAAGAAGCGATGCAAATTGCCTATTTTCACTGGGGTTTTCATATTTGGGCAATATATGGTGTGGTCGGTTTATCACTGGCTTATTTTGCCTTTCGCCATGGTTTGCCGCTGTCAGTACGCTCAACGTTATACCCATTAATTGGAGATAGAATCTATGGCCCTATTGGGCATACCGTTGATGTGTTTGCGATTGTGGGTACGATGTTCGGTATCGCCACCAGTTTAGGTCTGTCAGTGGCGCAAATTAACGCGGGTTTGAACTACTTGTTGCCAGAGATGGTTCCGGTAAGTACGACCGTTCAGGTTATTATTATTGCGCTGGTTACAGCCGCGGCTTTGGTGTCGGTGTTAGCAGGTATGGATAAAGGCGTGAAGCGCTTGTCTATCCTAAATATGGTATTAGCAACCGCGCTGATGTTGTTTGTGTTTATCGTTGGTCCCACTATTTTCATTCTAAATGCCTTTATGGAAAACACGGGCAGTTATTTGGGCAATATCGTTGAGCGTACCTTTAGTCTGCAAGCGTATCAATCGAGTGACTGGATCGGTAGCTGGACGTTATTTATCTTTGCATGGACGATTGCATGGGCACCTTTTGTCGGTTTGTTTATTGCTAAAATTAGTCGTGGTCGTACCATTCGTGAGTTTGTATTGGGTGTGATGTTGGTACCCACCATCTTTACTTTCTTTTGGTTTTCGGTTTTCGGCGATACAGCGCTCCATATGATTATGGTTGAGGGTTATGAGTCGCTGATTACTGAGGTGCAGAATAACCAAGCGATTGCCTTATTTAAACTATTGGAAAATCTACCTTTTACTCAAATAGTGTCTTCGATTACTGTATTATTGATTATTACCTTTTTTGTCACCTCATCGGATTCGGGGTCATTGGTTATTGACTCGCTCGCCGCGGGCGGACGTAGTGATACGCCATGGTGGCAGCGCTCGTTTTGGGTAATAACCGAAGGGGCAGTCGCTGCGGCTCTACTTATCGCTGGTGGTCTAAACGCTTTGCAAACAGCGGCTATCGTCAGTGCTTTACCGTTTGCGGTCATTATATTGATTTCAACATTTGGTATGTGGCGCGCACTACGTATTGAAGGGCATCGTAACCAGAGTTTAGGCAACGATAACCATCTGCCGCCGCATCTACTTAAATTAAACGCATGGCGTGACCGTATTGATTATATGACCAACCAGCCCACACGCGATAAAGTACTGGGTTATATCAAAGGCACGGTTTTAACGTCGATGAACGAAGTAGCAGAAAAGTTTGCCGAAACAGGCTGGTTGCCTGATGTAAATTATGATGAGGTCAATAATCGTGCTGTACTTGAGCTAAGACGTGGTGATAACGTTGAATTCTGGTACGAAGTTCGTTTGTCAGAGCATGAGATTCCTGATTATTATACCGAAGATATGGCCAATGAATTACCACAAGAGCACCATCATCGCGCTGAGGTGTATCTACGCCGTGGTGGTCAAACCTATGATTTATATGGCTATCAATCAGAGTCGGTCATCAATGATATTATCGACCAGTTTGAGAAATATCTACATTTCGTCAATGTCTCGCCAAATATTTTGCCTTGGCGTATGCAGGAGCATGATGAAGATATTACGCTCGAGCAAGGCAGTGTGTTCGATAAATAAGTCATTGATAGTTTAATAAAAAAAGGCAGCTGAAAAGCTGCCCTTTTTTTGTCAGATAGTGGTGTTGTTTATTTTTATAGAGGTATTGTTTTAGATAAATATCAAATTTTGTAAATATTCATCTAAACTATTTGAATAAATAAATGTTCTATAACAGTATTAGACGCATACCCAAATTTATGGTTTTTTTGAGAACGCTTTATGAGTAAATTACCGCGCTCTACTATTTTGATGCCCGTATTCATACCCACTGCTGTGGTGATGATTTTACTGGTGATTGGCGTGTCCGTTAGTCCACAATTAGCCAGTATTGTGTTCAGTGAGGTGTTGAGTTTTACCACTGAGACTTTCGGTTGGTTTTACATGCTGGCAACGGCATTTTTTTTGATGTTTATTGTGGTGCTGGCATTTTCGCCTTATGGCAATATCAAGCTTGGGCCAGATCATGGCGTTGCGCAATACAACTTTATTGAATGGTTTTCGATGTTGTTTTCAGCAGGCTATGGCATTGCTTTGTTATTTTATGGGGTTGCGGAGCCAGTGACCCATTTTGCCAGCCCGCCATTATCAGCACCTGAAACCATTGCTGCGGCAAAAGAAGCGATGCAAATTGCCTATTTTCATTGGGGTTTTCATATTTGGGCGATTAATGGGGTTGTGGCGTTAACGCTGGCTTATTTTGCGTTTCGTCATGGGTTGCCCTTATCCATGCGCTCAACCTTGTATCCCCTGATTGGCGATAAAATTTATGGTCCCATCGGCCATACGGTCGATGTATTCGCGATTTTGGGAACACTATTTGGTCTGGCAACTAGCTTGGGTATTTCAGTCTCACAGATTAATACTGGTTTAAATTATTTAGTACCCAGCATCCCCGTTAACAGTACGGTTCAGGTGATTGCTATTATTTTGATTACCGGTTTGGCGCTGATATCGGTGTTGGCGGGTATGGACAAAGGCGTAAAGCGGCTATCTATCTTGAATATGATACTGGCCACAGCACTGATGTTATTTGTGTTTATTGTTGGTCCTTCGGTATTTATTCTCAATGCCTTTATGGAAAATACCGGCAGTTATCTGGGTAATATCGTTGAGCGTACTTTTAGCTTGCAGGCTTATCAGCAAGGTGACTGGATTACCAGTTGGACGCTGTTTATCTTTGCGTGGACGATTTCTTGGTCGCCGTTTGTGGGCATATTTATTGCCAAAATCAGCCGTGGTCGTACCATTCGCGAGTTTATCGCCGGTGTCATGTTAGTACCGACTATCTTTACCTTTTTCTGGTTTGCCGTCTTTGGTGATACCGCGCTCAATATGATTATGGTGCAAGGCTATGACTCCCTAATCACTGAGGTGCAAAATAACCAAGCCATTGCTTTGTTTAAGCTGCTAGAAAATCTACCCTTTACCCAAGTGGTGTCCGCATTGGCAGTCGTGCTTATTATCACCTTTTTTATCACCTCGTCGGATTCAGGGTCTTTAGTTATTGACTCATTAGCAGCAGGCGGCCGCAGTGATACGCCCGCGTGGCAACGAACATTTTGGGTGTTAATACTAGGCGTGGTTGCCTCTGTACTTTTACTGGCAGGAGGACTTCAGGCACTGCAAACTGCGGCTATCGTCAGCGCTTTGCCATTTACCATGATTATTTTGATTGCGATGTTTGGTATGTGGCGTGCGCTGCGTATCGAAGGGCACCGTGATGAGAGTTTGGTAAATACAAACCATCTGCCGCCGCACCTGCTTAAGCTTGAATCATGGCGCGATCGGATTGATTACATCACAGATCAACCCAGCCGCGAGGAGGTGCTAGATTATATTAAGGGCACTATTATGGCTTCAATGACTGAGGTGGCCGAAAAGTTTAAAGAGACGGGCTGGCATCCTGAAGTCAATTACGATGACACCAATAATCGGGCGGTGCTTGAACTACAGTATGGTAATGATGTGGAGTTTTGGTATGAAGTGCGTTTGACCCATCAAGACACGCCTGACTACTATAAGGATGGTATCAGCAGTGATGCCATACAAGAGCACTATTACCGCGCCAAAGTGTATCTACGCCGCGGTGGTCAAACCTATGATTTGTACGGCTATCAGTCTGAATCAGTAATTAACGATATTATCGATCAGTTCGAAAAATATCTGAACTTTTTGGATGAATCGCCCAACAGTCTGCCATGGCGTATGCAGGAGCATGATGAAGATATTACGCTAGAGCAGGGCAGTGTGTTTGATAAATAGTCATATTACGCATTTATATGTCACGTCAGCTGAATAAATGATTGGCTGAATCACTTGCAATATGCGTACGAATCCTTAGAATAACGGCTTGTTTTCATTCACTTATTCTTAATACTACGCAAGCCGTTTTTTATGTCTAATGATTCTCCAGTTTTACCACCGCCTTCGCAAGTGCCGGAACATCCTTTATTGCAGCCATTGGTGATTGGCGGCTTGACGATTGAAAACCGTCTGATGGTCGCGCCAATGGCGGGTGTCACTGACAATCCATTTCGCAGGTTATGTAAGTCGTTTGGCGCTGGTCATGCGGTGAGTGAGATGATTATCGCTGATACCGCCCTTTATGCGCGCAAAAAGTCTCTCTATCGCGCCAATTTCGATAATGAGATTGCGCCCATTTCTGCACAGATAGCTGGAGCAGAGCCTGATAAGTTGGCAGAAGCGGCTCGTTATCAGATTGATAATGGCGCGCAAATCATTGATATTAATATGGGCTGTCCGGCCAAAAAGGTTTGCCGTAAGCTGGCGGGTTCTGCGTTACTGCAAGATGAGGATTTGGTTGCGCGTTTATTAGATGCAGCGGTCAACGCTGTCGATGCGCCTGTCACCCTAAAAACACGCTTAGGGTTTGAGAACGGGCGTGAGAATATCTTGCGTGTGGCAAAGCGAGCTGAGCAGGCAGGTATTGCGGCTATCGCCATTCATGGCCGTACGCGTGAGGACATGTATACAGGCGAGGCACGTTACGAGCTGATCCGTGAAGTCAAAGAAAGCATTAGCATCCCAGTGATTGCCAATGGTGATATCGATAGTGCACAAAAAGCGCAACGTGTTTATGAGCTGACCGGCTGTGATGCGGTGATGATTGGACGTGCGGCCCAAGGACAACCGTGGATATTTCGTGATATCGAGCATTTTTTGCGCTCAGGTGAGACATTATCTGCGCCAAGTGTTGGCGAGATTAAAGAAATTGTACTAGCGCATTTACAAGAGCTTTATGGTTTCTATGGTGAATACTCAGGCTGCCGTATTGCTCGTAAGCATATTGCTTGGTATACCACGGGTATTCCTAATTCTAATGCCTTTCGCCAAGCGATGTATGGTGAAGAGAGTACCGCTGGGCAGTTCCGTGTGGTCGAAGCTTTTTTGCAGGCTCATGAATAGGGACAGAAACAGCCAGTCTAAGCATGAAGTTTGCTAATAAATGCTTAATTGCTAATAATTATCGGATTAAATGAACTTTGTTGCCTATTTATTAACTTTACTCCAACTATATTTGCTATTCTTTAAGCGAGTATTAATGAAAGCCTCACTTACAAAAAGGATTTTTTATGGCCAATCCCTCAAAAAAAGCAATAACTAAAGCGGTCAAAGATAAGCATATTATTATTACTGGTGCCTCAAGCGGTATCGGTGAACGTACGGCCTTTTTGCTTAGTGAATGCGGCGCTCATGTTATTTTATTGGCACGTACCGAAGACAAGCTAAAAGCGGTTAAGGACAGCATTGAAAATCTTGGTGGCAAAGCCAGTTACTACCCTTGTGATCTGACCAATATGGATGATATTGAAACAGTCAGCGAGCAAATTTTGGCAGATTTTGAACATGTAGATGTCTTGGTGAATAATGCTGGCCGTTCAATTCGCCGCTCGGTTCACGAATCTATTGATCGTTTCCATGATTTTGAGCGTACCATGGACATCAATTACTTTGGCGCGGTAAAAATCATTCTTGGGTTTTTGCCAACGATGATCGGGCGTCAAACGGGTCAAATCGTCAATATCTCCTCTATTGGCGTATTAGCAAATAGCCCGCGTTTTGCCGCTTATGTTGCATCAAAGTCTGCATTGGATGCCTTTAGCCGCTGCCTCGCCGCTGAAGTTAAAGGCGATAATGTGACGATAACCAATATATTTATGCCATTGGTACGCACGCCTATGATTGCGCCAACCAAGTTATATCGTTATATGCCTGCGCTGATGCCAGATGAAGCGGCGATGATGGTCGCAAAAGCGATCGTTCATAAACCACATAGTATTGCCAGCAACATGGGTAAATTCGCTTCGGCCACTTATTCATTAGCACCAGCGATCAACGTGGGTATTCAATCGATGGGTTATCGTATCTTTCCAAGTACCCGTGCAGGACTGACTGCCGATAAGAAGCCAAACTTTGCTCAGCGCGCTTTTGCCAGAATCCTACCTGGTGAACATCATTAGAACAGGGTTTTTATTAGCCTTGAGTTCAAATGAAAAAAGGATGCTGATGCATCCTTTTTTAATGCCCTAAAAGTATTAATAATTATATAAACGGGTAGGATGGTGATGTTATTCGTATTATCGTTCCTTATATTAAAAAAATATAGAAACAATAGCGAACTACTCATTAAATTGATTCATCGTTAAAATAAAAAGGGATATTTGGCTGTACGGAGGTGAAGGGATGGAATTTTGGTTAGGAGTTGAAATGCTGATGAAAATCAGTATTGCTGCAGTCCTCGGTTTAATCATTGGGTTGGAAAGAGAGCTTACGCATAAACCCTTAGGATTAAAGACAAGCTTGGTCATTAGTATCGTCAGCTGTTTATTAACGATTGTCTCCATTGAATCATCCTACTCATTTCATGAAAGTACGGGCGTTATGATTCAAATGGATCCTCTGCGTTTAGCTGCACAAATTGTGTCAGGCGTTGGCTTTTTAGGCGCTGGTGTTATTTTACGACGAAGCAACGAACAGCTTTCAGGGTTAACGACAGCTGCAATTATTTGGGGAACCGCAGGTATTGGAATTGCGGTAGGTGCAGGTTTTTATATAGAAGCAATATTTGCAGTTTCGCTGCTGCTGATTAGTGTACAGATTATACCTTATTATATTTTTACATACGGGCCGAAGCGCTTACGTCATAAAGAACTCACTTTTCGCATCAAGGTCAATCAACAAGCAGGGATTGAAGCTGTTATCACTGAACTTGAGCATCAAAAGTACATTATTATCAAATCACGTATTAAAGACATGAACGGAGAGAATATGCATTTATTGGAAATTAAAGTGCGTGTGCCTTCTGATCAAACACTCCCAGTTATCTACAATGCAATCAAAAAAATTGAGTATGT
>NZ_JBQSXN010000054.1:0-20578 GCF_052378235.1 Psychrobacter sp. AOP3-A1-26 | reverse complement strand
AAAACGGACTTCTTTTTCTGTTAAATAGTCGTCTCTAACTGTAGTTATAGCATGGATTTAAGATGTTAATACTTATAATGACCAGTCTATATAATGAGAGCTTATCGAGTAAAAGACAAAGTTGGCTACCAATATGAAACAGTTGTCGATGACTATCAATAGTTAAAATGCTACGCTATGTCGACAATATGTATCAAGTTTTATTCATATAGTTAAAAACCAGTGATTATTGCCAATTAGCCAAAAGGGGCTAAGCAGCTTTCGGCATAAGATAACGTTTCGTTGCGTCCGACAATAATGTGATCAACCAAGGATAAGTCTATTAAGTCACAGGCCTTTTTTAGCTCGTAGGTCAGTAAATTATCTGCCGTTGAAGGCGTAGCATTCGTGTGAGGGTGATTGTGCGCGACAATTAATTGGCTGGACGCGTGACTCAGCGCATGGCGCAGTACGTGCTTGATGCAGACCGAACACGATGAGATGCCACCAGTGAATAATATCTCAAAGTTGATTAGATTTAGAGCATTGTCCAAACAAAGCACGGCAAAGACCTCACGGTGCTCTGCGCGCAATTGGGTGCTGATATAGTCTTTGACCGCTTGTGAGCGTCCAAGTGCTTGACCAGTTTTGAGCTGACTGTCTAAATAACGCGTGCCCATCTCAAGCGAAGCGAGTATCTGGGCGTATTTAGCAGGGCCGATACCATGACAAGCAAGGACCGTTTCCTGAGGGGCCGCCAGTAGCTCTGCCAAGCTGCCAAACTTTTCAATCAAATGACGAGCCAGCTCGATTGCTGACTGCGACTGGGTACCTGTACGCAGAAAGATGGCTAATATCTCGGCATCAGACAAGCGAGCGGCACCAAATTTTAACAGCTTCTCTCGTGGTCTATCATCTTCATGCCAGTCTTTGATCGCCATTGCCATTCCTTGAAAATAAATTGTTGCCAGATATATGGGGTAAATGCGCAAATTCTTACCCAACTTATCTCATAATTGATACTATAAGTGCAATTTTATCTTTCAACTTTTTTATTGATGCCATGCTTATGTCCAATATCGTGCTTGCTATCACCGGCGGTATCGCCGCTTATAAATCTGCTATTTTTGCTCGTCTATTAATCAAGGCGGGCTTTAATGTGCGCGTCATTATGACCACAGGCGCTCAAGCTTTTATCACCCCATTAACCCTACAAGCCTTAACCGGTAATGAGGTACATATCTCATTACTCGATGAGCAGGCGGAGGCGGGGATGGGTCACATTGAGCTGGCAAAATGGGCGGATTTAATCGTCATTGCTCCAGCGTCAGCCAATACACTCGCGCGGCTGGCGATGGGTATGGCCGATGATTTATTGACCACCGTGTGCCTCGCAACGGCGGCGCCAGTCATTATTGCCCCAGCGATGAACCAGCAGATGTGGGCGCACCCAGCCGTCAACCTAAATGTGCAAACGCTGCGTGATATGAATTATCAAATCATTGCACCTGCTAGCGGTGAGCAGGCGTGCGGTGATGTGGGTGCAGGACGTTTGCCTGAGCCAGAAGCGTTATTGGACGAAGTGTTGTTGTTTAATGCCCTGCAAACCACGCCGCAGTTATTAACAGGTAAAAGAGTGGTGGTTACTGCAGGACCAACGGTGGAGGCAATCGACCCTGTGCGTTATTTGTCCAATCACTCTACTGGGAAAATGGGCTTTGCATTAGCGCGTGCCTGTGTTGCCGCTGGTGCAGAAGTGATTTTGATTGCTGGTGGTAAAGTAGCGTTGCCGACACCGCTCAATGTCACGCGTATCGATGTATTGTCTGCTAAAGATATGCTAATGGCAGCGCAGCAGTGTGTGGAAGGTACGCATAGTGCGCTACAGTATCTGCCTGAACATACTCATGAACATCACCACGGTGACTGTGGTTGCGGTGATGAACACGCTCATGAACATACGCATTTGGGTCATGATAGCGTAAGAGCTGCTGATATATTTATTGCAACCGCTGCTGTCGCTGATTATCGTACTGAGGAAGCTGCCCCGCAAAAAATCAAAAAAACCCAAGAGGCCATGACGCTAAGTTTGGTTAAAAACCCTGATATATTAGCGACGATTTCGCTCGCTCATCCAGCATTGTTTGTCGTTGGCTTTGCCGCAGAAACGCAGGATGTCGAGCGCTATGCTCGTGGTAAGCTGGTGTCTAAAGACTTGGATTTGATTGCTTGTAATGATGTTTCGCGTGCAGATATTGGTTTTGCCAGTGATGACAATGCCATGCAGGTGTTTTTCTCAGAGCATTATGAGCACGATAATATTATGCTAGAGAAAACAAGCAAAGATAAGATTGCCGAGCAATTAGTCGGTATTATTGGTGAGGCAATTTGGCAGCGTCACGATGCCTAATGGTGTGCTCATCAATAACGATGTGCTTGATGTGCTTAGAAGTATCATACTAAATATGAGGCCTCGATTGATCGTGCTGAAATGACAAACATGATAGATAGTGATAGCACACAGACGTTATTATTGATCGCTATCTTTGCACTTGCCTCGCTGCTGCATGGCATTAGCGGGCTAGGCGTGACCTTGGTAACGACAACCGCGCTTGCCAGTATGTATCCGTTACCACATGCCATTGTTTTGGTGATTTTTCCGTCGCTATTACTCAATGCGATGACTTGGCTGGCAGGTGGTGGCCGCACGGTTTGGCAAAACTTTATCTATTATGGCAGACGCTATTGGTTGCTGGCGTTGACCAGCTTACTCGGTAGTATTTTGGGTGCTAAGCTTTTGCTATGGGTCGATAGCGCTTATATATTGTTGGTTTTAGCCGCTGTTATTGGTTTTTATGTCAGCAGCGCGCTATTGGGTAAGCAAGTTCGCTTGCCCGATACCAAGCCTGTGCTTATTATTGTTGGTTTTAGTGCAGGCATTATTGGGGGCGCGACCAATGCTATGTCGACCATATTGATGATGTATTTATTGTCCGCAAGCAATGATAAAAACACCATCGCCAAAGTCGGTAATATGTGCTATTTCTTAGGTAAAATCGCTCAAATTATTGTTTTACGTGAGCCTATTATGGCCTTGAGTAATGGAGAATGGCAGCTGATTGCTTTGCTTAGTGTGTTGTCTATTAGCGTTCTTTTAATTGGTATTCGTTTGCGTCGTTATTTACCACAAGCCCGCTTTCGCCAGCTTATTTTATTAATTTTAACCGTACTTGGATTACGTGTAGGCTGGCAAGGGGTTATGGCGTTTTTATAGTAGGGAATACTTTTTAAGTTGCAGTAAAGTAGGATTAGCGGTTGAATACATTTAATAATATGGTCGCAACGATACTGATGATAATCATGGTGACCACTGGAAAATAAACCCGTGTATTTCCTGATTTATACTTAACATCACCTGGCATATTGCCTATCCACGAAAATGTGCTTGGAAATATTAACCAAATAATGCCTATCACAACCAACAAAACCCCTATGCCAATCAATATTTTTGCCATAATTAAATCTTGCTAACCTCGTTACATTATTTTTTCTCGTTTATTTAGACGTTATACCAACCATTCATTTCATCAACCATTCATTTCATCAAAAAAGACCTGCTGCGCCAAGCGAAACGTATTACAGTGCGCCTCAACCACATCTTCGATATCTTCTGAATAGCCGCCGCCCATGACAATGGCGACGGGGATATTAGCGACCTTAGCTTGACGTAATACGTATTCGTCACGCGCCTTGCAGCCTTCTAATGTCAGTCCGAGTTTTCCTAGTTTATCGGTTGCCAGCACGTCGACCGCAGATTGGTAAAAAATCATATCGGGTACAAAGTCAGCGATTAGGCGCGGTAGTGTGTCCATCAAAATCTGTAAATATTCCGCATCACCAGTATCATTGGCGAGTTCGATATCCAAGTCTGATACTTGCTTACGAAACGGATAGTTCTTGGCTCCATGCATACTAAAGACAAAAACACGCGGCTCATCGGCCATGATACTGGCGTTGCCATTGCCTTGATGCACGTCTAAATCGACTACTAATATTCTTTGTGCCTGTCCGCGATTCAATAATAAGTTGCTGGCGATACAAACATCATTAAAAACGCAGAAGCCCTCACCATGATCGGCAAATGCATGATGGGTGCCGCCCGCGACATTCATCGCCACCCCATATTGCTGCGCATATAAGGCACATTCATAAGTGGCATGGGCAATATAACGACCACGCTCTACCAGTTCCGACGTCATCTCAAAACCGATGGCTCGTGCTTCTTTACGCGGTAGGGTTTGGGTTTTTAGTTGATGCCAATAATCCGCAGTATGCGTGGTCAAAATCTCGTCTTCGCTTAAGCGTATAGGCGCAAAAAAATTATCGGTACGGATGGTTCCTTCTGCTAATAGACGCTCTGGAATCATGGTATATTTTTGCATTGGAAAGCGGTGTTTTTCGGGTACGGAATAACGAAAAATATCAGAGTAGGCAATTTTTAGCATAGTTTTAAATAATTTCTGTTTTGGATAGTGTTTGAAAGGTAGAGCGTTTTAAAGGTTTAAATAATAAGGTGTTTATAGGAAGTTATATCATCTGTTGAAGGTTATATTGGTCAGGTTTATTGCACAAACTGCGTTGGTAAGAAAAAGGCTCATGAGTCTATCTGTTGCTTTAGCTCCATTAGTAGGTCTTGCAACTCCTCAGCAGGGTTCTGGTTGTCGATTAAATTACTGAATAATTTATTAATGACTGTAATCATGGCAATAACACTTTGCAATAACTGCTCAATGGTATGCTCATCAATACCAGCCGTCTCGACGTTGATGGCATTTTTGTAGCGTATCTCGCCATCGCTGTTATCCATTTCTAAATGGCCAACCAACATGTCATGGTTGATCTGAGAGATCAGTCGCATGGCGGCGCTTTGATAACTTTCGGGTATTAAAAAGGGCAAAATACCGTAGACTGCCAGCAGTTTATTTTCTTCTTGAACGCGAAATAGGTAGCCACAATCGAGCTGCTCATGCCGCACCCTTAGGGATAAATAGTGCGATTGCTGCCTATCATACGCTTTGGGCTGATAGTAGTTATAGTGCCACTGTTTGTTATTAAAATATCGTTTTAGACAATCAATAATGGGTGTGTCATGGCGCTCTTTTTGTTCTGTGTGCGGATTGGCATTAGCTTGTGAGTGCTCGTTATTGTTTTTCGTATCTACTTCGGTATCAGTGCCAATCTCGGTATGAGAGTCGCTAGTATCTACACTTTGATTCTCTGCTGGCATCGTATCATTATCAACGGTTGTTAAATGGGGTGGCAAGTGTGCACCATCGGCAATAGTCTGCGGTGCTGAAGCAGTCAGTAACCGTTTGATTTTTTGCCATAAGCTGAGTTTAGTAGATTGACTCATAGATTTTGGACTGGCTAATAAAAGATAGAGATTAAAGATCAGCAAACAATACGTTAAAAATCATAGAAAATTAATCGTTGCTGAATACTAAGCCCTGTTTGATCTCAGGCTGGGTATAAAACGCTTGGAGCATAGCTGTTATATGTGCGGTTAACCAAGGGCTTTCAAGGGCATCATAAAAGACAGGCAATAGAGTAGTATTTAATTGCGCCATCGCCTGCTCATCGATATTTAAGCTTGCGG
Organism: Psychrobacter sp. AOP3-A1-26; assembly: GCF_052378235.1. NCBI lineage: Bacteria > Pseudomonadati > Pseudomonadota > Gammaproteobacteria > Moraxellales > Moraxellaceae > Psychrobacter > Psychrobacter sp. AOP3-A1-26. The sequence goes on along the minus strand of NZ_JBQSXN010000054.1, from coordinate 14,943 downwards.
CCACGCCCGCAATGCTATCTGACTGATGGTTGCTATACCAGGTATCGACGCTCGCTGCCACGAGACTGTGCAAATAAGGTGATAGGCGTAGGCGGTTATAGCTTTGCTGAATGCTGGCTTCAATATGCTCAATACTGCTATCGTTCGGCTCATCGCGTAAATAGGTTTGGATTTCGCTAATTGGCTGATCTTTAATCCGTGCCCAGCCAGTAACCAATAATCGCGCGACTTCCTCGTTGGATAAGTGTTCTTGGGCATTGGCTTCGGCTCGACGGGTCAAATCTTTAATATTGCGATGCAGGTATGTTTGCAGTTTTTCATCGAGGTTTTTATTGGTGGCCTTTTCAAAAGAACTGCGTCCGAGCTTCATTAATTTGCCGACACCACCAGCTTTATCTAACGTAGTTTCCATAAAGTCATTGATGGCGTGATAGAGCGTTTGAGTCAGTAAGTCGGCAAAGGTGTCATTACCAACCAGCGTATGAATCAATATATTGCGCTGCTGCTCATGGCTGCCCACATAATTAGCAAGAGTCTCAACTTGCGTGTCATCCACCAATTCTGATAAAGGCACGTTGTCATTGACCGGATGGTAAATAACCGTATGCAAAATATCACGAATATCGGCGCGCATTACCTCACTCATTGGCTGATTAAGCAGCCAGTCATTAATGAGGTGCTGCAAATCATCGCTACTGACATAGTTACTCAGTGGCTGTTCACCAAACCAGTGCCAAGCTTCGATAGACAGCGGCTCTGCTTGCGAGCGCAACCACTGCTGCATAAACGCCACTTGCGCATCGATTAGACTGTCTATGGTTAGGTTTGAGCTCTTAGAACTGGGGCTACTAGCCGAAGTATCTGACTGAGGCGCTGCGCTCTGATCGTTTAAGTTTTGGCTATCTTTTGAAGTCTGCATAGGTTTTGAGGTCATAGTAATCGACAATTTGTTATACTGTGGGGTTGTGGTAAGCATAAAGTATTATGCCATGAACATCATCTGTGTTTGTGATGAATGTTGACTGCTGCTTAATAAATAATGAGAGGTTTTGATGACGGCTCTGAATACCGCCTTACTTGCGCTCGATGAGCTGACCGTTCAGCGCGGTGAGAACCCTTTATGTGAAAGGGTTTCGCTTAATCTAGCTGCTGGTAGCGTCTGTCACTTAGTGGGCGCTAATGGTACCGGTAAGACGACGTTACTCATGCAGTTGGCTGGCTTGTTACCGGTGCTGAGTGGTGAGGTTTATTATCAAGGGGCAGCAAGTTTACCTATTCAACCTTTGTATGTGTCGCACCAGTTGGGTATTCATCCTAATCTGACGGTCGCGCAAAATCTAACCTTTCTGCTGAACTTATATGGTATCACACCAAACGCCGTTGATATTGACGAGGCATTGACTTGGGTAGGGTTGCAAGGGTTTGAGACGATTAGCTCAAGCCATTTATCTGCTGGGCAAACGCGGCGAATTACGCTTGCGCGGCTATATTTATTGACCCCTGACGTTACGCCTTTATGGCTACTTGACGAGCCTTTTACCGCGCTTGATGTCGATATGGTGGCACGTATGGAAGACAGGTTACGCGATTTTGCTAATAAAGGTGGCTCGATACTGATGACCAGTCATCAGGCAGTCGGCGTAGCCAATCAAGTGCTCGATTTATCAGATTATATGGTTTAAGCAACAAACAACAAAATTGATAATTTTTTAATCTTATGGTAATGAATTCATTATTATTGGATTGACTATTTAAGTGCAGTATAACGGTAATCAGTAAAAGGACGGATAATGACAGACAGTCCGGTACAAGTGGTCGGTGAGCGCTCAAGTGTCGCTCCCTCAGCGGTACGTGGCAGCATTGGTTTTATGCAGCTATGGCGACGCGAATGGCAAGTAAAGCAGCAGGGCGCAGTACAATGGCTGTATCCTTTGGTACTGTTTTTGGTCATTATCACTTTGTTTCCGTTAGCGGTTGGTAGCGAGCCTGCACTATTACAGCGCCTTGGTGTTTCAGCCGTGTGGATTGCGGCTTTATTGTCGCTAGTGATGGGTGTTGACGGTTTGTTTAAGCCTGCGCTTGATAACGGGACGCTGGCACAATTGGTCGTTGCCAAAGCCTCGCTGCCATTATGGGTGCTTATCCGCTTGGTCATACATTGGGTATTTAGTAGCGGCATCGTGGCAGCGCTTAGTTTATTGGCTGTGCCTTTGTTTCAGCTGAGCTGGTTTGAGGCGTGGATATTGATGGCCTCTATTATCACTGGGAGTCCAATGTTGCTGATGCTGTCAGCGGTCGCCAGTAGTTTGACGTTATCGCTAAAAAATGGCGCGGTATTGGTGCCTTTGATTGCCTTACCCATGCAGTTACCAGTATTAATTTTTGCCACGGGGGCGGTCGATTTGTTTGCTACCGGACTGAATGGCTTACCGATTTTAGCCTTGTTATTGGCAGGCAGTATCATCTCAGTTTTGGTTATGCCATGGGTGATTGCTCTGACTCTAAAAATGTCATGGCTCAATTAAAAATGCGTGTGCGCATGCTATTAAAGCCCTTTATATTAACAGCATGGTGAAAACTGGCAACTTTGCTATAATAGACAATCGAATAAACAGTGACGTGTATATTCTATCCAGCGTTTAACGCTCATAGGTTCGCGAATAGTGTGCCACTGAGGCGTTTTACCCTATAACCAACAAGCTGTGCAATAGGTTTATCCCCATGCCCAACCTAAATAATGTCTCATCTCCTAGCCTGTGGCAACGCATTTGGCAGGTTTTCTTGACCACTGTGGGTACTAAGCAGTTTTTTCGTATTTTTTCGCCTTGGGTCAAATGGCTAGCGATCTTAGCGACTATCTGTCTACTAATAGGTAGCGTTTGGGGTTTGGCTTTTGCCCCGCCCGATTATCTGCAAGGTAATAGCTACCGTATTATCTTTATCCACGTACCGGCTGCCAGTCTGGCTATCTCCATTTATTTTGCCTTAGCAATACTAGGGGTGATTTATTTGGTTTGGAAGATTAAAACCGCCAGCCTTGTGGCACAGGCACTTGCTCCAATGGGCTTTTTATTGTGCGTCATTAGTTTATTGACCGGTTCCATTTGGGCAAAACCAACGTGGGGGACCTACTGGGTTTGGGATGCGCGTTTGACGTCTATGCTGATTTTGGCATTTTTGTATGCCGGGGTGATGGCATTGTTTGCCGCTTTTGAACACACGGCCAATCGTGGCAAAGCGGCGGCAATTTTATCTATCGTTGGTGCCGTAAACTTACCGATTATCAAGTATTCAGTACAGTGGTGGAATACCTTGCATCAAGGCTCGACTTTTACCTTAACCGCCGCACCAAAAATGTCGGCTGACATGTGGATGCCGTTATTATTGATGATTATTGGTAGTTATTTACTGGTAGCAACATTGGCGATTTATCGTACCAATACCCTGATTTTATATCGTGACCAAGGTAAAGCGTGGGTAAAAGAATACATTCGTGGCCAAACCAAATAACTTTTATGACTTTTGCCAAATCAAATAACGGCTAGGGAAATATGATGCAACCTTACTTTTATAGCGTCTCTGAGTTTATCGCCATGGGTGAGCATGGTGTTTTTGTTTGGTCATGCTGGGCGATTACGATTGGTATGGTGCTGATTTTCATCATCTATAGCCGTCGACAAAGACAAGCGCTTATCAAGCAGCTAACGATTCAACAAGCGCGTCAAGCACAGCGTGGCGCTAAAAAACCTAGCCCGGCTACCAAGTAATCCTCTTAGAAAAACCATCTTAAATCATATTGTTAGCTAATAAATTGGTAACCTTTCACTTATAAATATATAACCTCATCGGTTGCTATAGGGCTTATTGATTTGTGCAAAAAATGCTACCATATAGGTATTAGAAAAGTACGGTTAGAAAGACTTTTTAGAAGGTCCGTCTAATGGGAGTTTCTTTAATATTTTCTGTTTTATAGAGTTTAATTTATAAAGCAGTGACTCATCAATGAGGTAGTAGTATGAACGCAGTTCGTCGCAAAAAACTGATGTGGGTTATGTTTACGCTTGCAGGGGCGGCGATAGCCGTGGTACTGGTGATTTATGCCATTGGACAACAAACCGATTACTACTTTGACGCGACCGCCATTGCGCAAGGTGAAGCACCACAAGATAAGCGCATTCGTGCAGGCGGCATGGTAGTTGCGGGTAGTGTTCAGCGCGCGCCAGATGATCCTTTGAGCGTTGAGTTTGCTATCACGGATTTTGAATCGACAGTGCCAGTGACTTACCAAGGTATCTTGCCAGATCTGTTTGCTGAAAACTCAGGGGTGGTTGCGACTGGTAAAATGCAGGGAGAAACCTTTGTCGCGGGCGAAGTGTTGGCTAAGCATGATGAGAACTATATGCCACCAGAGGTTGCGAAATCTATGAAAGAAAATAATCGTAGCGGTGCAGTACCTAATTCTGAGCAATATAACCCTGCTGAAAAGGTACATGAGACTGAAACGCTACAACAATAGTGAATATTCTTATTTGAACCCCAGTTCGGGATAAGCGCTCAAAAAAAAGATAAAAAAAGAAGTCCAAAGTTGCTAAAGTAAGTTTACCAAGACAAACTTCACAACAAGGACTTCTTACATGGACAACCTAACCGAACTATACTGCCATATTGACGACTTTTATCAGCAATTCAAACCTGAGTTTGACTCTCATTTAATCGCAACGGGCCGTCAACGGCTAAGAGCATGCCAGATAAGTGTAGCAGAGATTATGACCATCTTGGTACTGTTTCATCAACTGCGGTATCGACAGTTTAAGTCTTTTTACTACCATCACATGCTTGGCATGATGAAACGGGAGTTTCCAAACTTGCCCAGTTATTCACGGTTTATAGAGCTGATACCACGCAGTATCATGCCATTATGTGCCTACTTGCAAAGCATGATGGGCGACTGTACAGGTATCAGCTATATTGATTCAACCAAGATAGCAGTTTGTCATAACAAACGTATCTACCGTCATAAAGTCTTTAAGGGACTTGCAACCCGAGGCAAAAGCAGCATGGGCTGGTTTTACGGCTTTAAGCTACACGCCATTATCAATCATAAAGGTGAGCTGGTCTCCGTCAAAGTCACTGCGGGCAATACGGATGATAGAGCGCCAGTTAAGGATATGGCAACGTCTTTATTTGGAAAACTATTTGGTGATAGAGGCTATATCAGTAAAGCCCTAAACGAGTGGCTCACAAAACACAGTGATACCACGTTGATAACCAAACTTCGGCGTAATATGAAACCCCAATTACTTGAGCCTATGGATGAGGCACTACTCAATCATCGCTCTTTGGTTGAGACGGTGTTTGGGGAGCTGAAAAACTTGTGTCAGATTGAGCATTCACGCCATCGTAGTGTCACGGGTTTTATTACAAACTTGCTGTCAGGTTTGATTGCTTATTGCTGGTTTCCCTATAAACCCACCATCAAAAACATGCCTCAGCAGGGACAGGTAGCAACATTGTAAATAGTATCAATGAGTTACAATGTGGCTTATCCCGAACTGGGGTTATTTGAAGTAAAAAAATAGTATTTAAGACACAAAGAAGCCACCGATATAATCGGTGGCTTTTTTAATGGACTATATTTATACCATTCACAAAAATTAGAGTAGCAAGGAAAACGAGTGCAAGTGCTACGTCTTGTAGACTAAACAAGTTTGACACGGCTAATCGTACTTTTTGGGTTTGGTATTATATGGGATTGACTATATTAATCATCCCATTCAGGTGAATAATCTGGATGTTCAATTTTGCGACCATCAGAGCGAGCCAAACTACCGATTCTTTCTAGCTCTTCTGCACTTAATTCTACCTTGATCGCATCTAGATTTCCTTGCAGGTGATCAGGATTGGCGGTTTTGGGGATGGCAACACGATGCTTGTCGGACAAAATCCAAGCCAGTGATATCTGTGCTGGCGTGACATTATGCTTATCGGCAATCTCTTTGATGATTTCATTATCAAACACATCACCGCGCGCGAGTGGCGAGTAAGCTTCTAATAAAATATGATGATTGTTTAAAAAGGTTTGTAGCGTTTTTTGCTTAATAAACGGATGAAACTCAACTTGATTGACCACGATAGGCACGTCAGCATATTTTTTGGCTTCGATGACATTGGCAATATTAAAGTTAGAAACTCCGATGTGACGGGTCAAGCCTTGCTTTTGTAACTCGCATAACGCAGGAATCGTTTCTGATAATGGCACGCGGTCATCAGGCCAATGTAGTAGTAGTAAATCAACGTAATCGGTATCTAAATCCTCTAGAGAACGTTTGGCCGCAGCGATTAATTTTTCAGGCTCAAACTTCATGTCGTCAGGGAATATTTTTGTGGTCAAAAAGAACTTGTCACGAGCCACACCTGATTGCTTGATACCTTGACCCACTTCTTTTTCATTACCATAAGCTTGGGCGGTATCGATATGCTCGTAGCCCATTTTTAGCCCTTGGCTAACCACATCGATGCAGTCTTGACCGGTTGATTGCCAAGTACCCAATCCGAGTACCGGTATATTGGCTTGTCCAGCGGTACGAATATTATAAGTTTTAGCAGACATATTATTATCCTTGTTATTTATTTGATTAATAGAAGATTGAATAGTGATTATAATTTTCCCAATCTCTATTTAGCTCATCTACTATAGAAAAAAGCGGTTGTAAGTGAAAGGGCAGGTGACGCTTTCCTACAAACCATAAACAGGCTGTAACGTCATTTTTAGTAAGTAATCGTCCAGTAACCCCGTCACTAATAAAGCTGAGACCAAAAAAAGCCCACTATTTAAAATAATGGGCTTTTTTTATTTAACTTCAGAAGGCACTTAACTTATCTGAGTTTACCTTTGATAAGTTTTAGCATTTTAATTATTGAGTAGCCGCTTCTGCAACTGGCGCAGTATCTGTCGTAGGGGCTGTATCAGTATTATTACCCCAGATTTTTGGATACTTATAGCCTGGGAAAGTGTCGTGGGCATACTTTTTAAAGTCGTCAGAATTATAAGCATTCGTGACGTCTTCAACCCATTTCTTGCCAACATCAGCAGATTTCACCGCTGACCAGTTGACGTAAGCAAAGCTTGGCTCTTGGAATAGTGCCTCAGTCAGTTTGATACCCGCATCTGTCGCGTAGTTACCATTGATAATAGCAAAGTCGACTTCGTCACGCGCACGCGGTAGTTGAGCCGCTTCTAATTCAACAATTTTGATGTCGTATTTACTGTTATCGGCGATGTCAGTTTTTGATGCATTGAGTGGATCGATATTGTCTTTTAATGTGATCCAACCAAGATCATCCATCATCACCAAAGCACGGGCAAAGTTACTTGGGTCATTTGGAGCAGAGACACTCATGCCTTTATGAACGTCATCAAGCGTGGATTTTTTACCTGAATAAATACCAAGTGGTGCGGTTGGTACTTGGAAAGCTTCTACCAGATCAAGGTTGTTTTCTTTTTTGAAGGTATCAAGGTAAGGCTTATGCTGGAAGATGTTGATGTCTAAATCACCTTCAGCCAAGGCAAGGTTAGGGCGAACATAGTCAGTAAAGGCAATCAGTTCAACTTCGTAGCCTTGCGCTTCAAGTGAGTTTTTTACTTGGTTACGTACCATGTCGGCAAAGTCACCTTCGGTGGTGCCAATGATGATTTTGCTGTGGTCAGGATCGATATCGCTAGCGGCAGCTTCTGCTGTTGAACCTTCGGTAACAGGTTCTTTAGTCGCTTCAGGTGCTGATGAGTTGTTGCAACCAACCAAGACCAGACTTGATACGCCAACTGCAGCAAATGCGGTCGCTAACTGACGGCTGATATCTGTTAATTTCATGGAGCTTCCTTAATAAGGGGAGGGAATAAAGTATAAAAAACAACCACTAAAAAAAGCAACATTATCAATAGTAATGCTGCTAAGTTAACGGCTGTTAAGTTAGTATCAAAATTAAAGGGTATCAGTAACAAAGTCAAGCATTTTACTTATGATGAATCGGCACTAAATCTTGAGCGTTATTCATAATAGGCTTACCTGACGATATCCTATTTTTATGGTGTGGTTTTTAACCTTTAACGTTTATCTAGGCGAGTGGCGAACCAATTACCAGAGGCTTGAATACCGATAACCATAAACGAGAGCACAATGACGATAAAAATCATGACTTCGGTTTGATAACGATAATAACCATAACGAATGGCCAAATCACCCAAACCGCCGCCACCAATCATACCAGCCGCTGCTGAATAAGACAGCAAACTGATACAGAGAATAGTGACCGACAATACCAAGCCTGAGCGTGCTTCGTTAAGCAAGACTTTGATGATAGTCAAAGGGCGTGCCCCCATAGACTCGGTCGCTTCAATTATACCGCGCGGTACTTCGCGTAAGTTTTGCTCGACCAGACGTGCAAAATAGAATGAACCAGCGATTGCGAGCACTAATGATGCGGCAATAGGACCGATACCTGTGCCAACGATGGTTTTGGTAAAGGGGCTCATGGCAATCATCAAAATTACAAACGGAAAAGCACGCATAAAGTTGGTAATGCCGCCCAGCACACCATAGAGTGTCTTGTTTTGCAAAAACTGCCGATCGCTTGATAAAAATAGGAATATCCCAAACAGCCCACCGATGACGATAGCCACTGTCGTTGAGATACCGAGCATGATGAAGGTATCAACGAACGCGTTTACAATCTCTTTGCGTAGAGCAAACAGCTTGTCTATCGAGGCGGATAAATCACTACCAGTTAACATATTTATTTCTCCTGCCTCATTAGTCTTCGTGCACTAAGCCTTTGCCAATCGGGGTGGTTGCTTGAATAAGACCGTCTCGTACATCAGCTACTTCAAGCAATTGCCCTTGGTGCAATAATGCTGCGCGGTCACAGAGTCTACGAATCACACTCATCTCATGAGTCACAATGACGATGGTCACGCCAAGCTTTTCATTAATATCACGCAGACAAGTTAGCAGACTGCGAGTGGTCGCAGGATCAAGTGCACTGGTTGGCTCATCAGCGAGTAGGACTTTTGGACTCGGTGCAATCGCTCGAGCAATACCCACGCGTTGCTTTTGTCCGCCTGATAACTGGGCAGGGTAGTGACTGGCACGATCAGTGAGATCTACAATATCAAGACACTCCATGACACGTTTATGAATATCACGGCTTGGATAACCTGCAACGGTCAAATTAAACGCTACGTTATCAAAGACAGTGCGATTGGACATCAGATTAAACTGCTGAAAAATCATGCCGATATTATGTCGAGCGATACGTAATTCACTGGCAGACAATGTGGTCAAGTCGGTACCATCTATAATGACTTGACCCGCATCTGGACGCTCAAGCATATTGATCAAGCGTAACAAGGTAGATTTACCTGCACCCGAATAGCCCATTAGGCCAAATATTTCACCTTGTTGGACAGTTAAGGTCGTCGGCTCAACGGCAGTAAACCAATGCGGTTTTCCGTCTTTATCTTTAATTGAGCGGTCGCTTAAAAAACTTTTAGTCACATCGTTTAAGACAATCATGTCATTCATGGAGGGCTCAAAATCTAATAATTTTTATAGTCATCAACGTATTGCTTGGCTTCTATTATAATGCAAGAAACCAATAAAAAAACAAACGTCAATAACCCTAGAATAAGGGGCGCTAATATAGCATATTATCGTGTACTTTGGATATGAACATCCGTGGCGGACTTATGATTAATCGCTATTAGTGATAGGGTGTTTAGGGGAGGTGGATGGCGATGATAGAGACAAAGACGACACCAGTCTAATCCATAAACTATCTAATCATGCTGGTGATAATGGGGGTCGTATTTGACTGGTATGACGACTAAAAATCTCGTATGACCATTGAGCGTGTCAGTGATGATACGCCCTTGGTGAGCGGTGACAATTTGAGCCACTAAAGACAAACCCAGACCAGAGCCTTTGTTCTTTTGCTGTAAGCGTACGAATGGGCTAAACACATCTTCACGTTTTTCTTCAGGAATACCTGTGCCTTCGTCAATCACTGCCAGTACCGCATATTTTGGTAATGGGCGTACTGGTTCAGCTTTGGTCTTTTTCAAATGCTTAGAAAACAAGCCTTCTTTGCGCGGTACATTGGGCATATCGGTACTATTTATAGCATCTTCTTTCGAATTGCTCTTGTCCTTGTCTTTAGCGACATTGGCATCGCTATCGGCTTTGTCAGCGTTTTTGTCACTGTTGCGAGCAGAGTCATTTTTGAGCGCATTGAGCCCTCTAGTCACTAAGCCGTCTTTAGGTTTAGTAGTCATATTACTATCGGTATCATGCATAGTTTCAGCAGAGGCACTAGCGTCAGGGACAGCATGCCAAACCATCTTTTTAATTTTGTCAGTCACACCATTGGTAAAGCTATGGTCGTTAGTAATCAGTGGTAATTCACGATTGATTTTAGGTGTGGCGCTACTGGTTTCTAAGTTTGTAGTAGTTTCTAAGTCGTTTTGAGAGCCTTGAGTCATGTGGGCGCTAGTTTCTGTTTCAGCTATACTGTTATCAAGACTATCAATCTCATTATCCGTACTTACCTCATCAGAATCTTCCGTAGCAATACTTTCACCATTTTTATAAATCGGCGGTGCGGGTAATAAGGCGATTGAATCTACTGTGTCAGACTTGGTGTTATCAACAAGTTTGGATGAATCATTGAGATTTATAGGGTCTTGCGCATCATCTTCATTGATATCGACTTGCTCATCGTAAGGTTCAAAGTCAGAGCTATTATAATCCACAAAGCTACTGCACATTACCGTATGCAACAGGTAATCAGGAATAGTGTCGGCTTCATCGATGGTTTGAACGCCATATAACAAGACCGTCACAGGCGGTTTACCATGTAGCATCGCATTGGTTAATAGGTTACGAATCAAATGGGTCAACATCGATGATTGCCCATCAATGACGATATGCTCGCCAATCAAAGTTGCTTCAGGGTAATGTTGACGCTCTTGATTGACCAAATCGTACAAGTCTAAATGTTCAACTTGCTGCAAGGCATGACCGGCATCCAAACGGCTAACCAATAAAATACTCTCTACTAAATCATTGAGCCCCGACAGGTCACGATTAATGGCTTGCGCGCGCTTATCGAATTTTTCTTTAGTATCCGTTGGTAGGGCGCCTGCCAACATATCCATCATCTCAATCTGCAAGCGGATACGAGTAATAGGGGTGCGCAGCTCGTGAGAGGCGTGTGCCAGTAGTAAATTATTGGCATCGATAAGGTGTTCAATCTTTTGTGCGGCTTGGTTAAATCCACGGGCTAGCGAGGCAATCTCATCATTACCCCGAGCATTGACTCGCACCGTAAAATCACCGTCACCCAACTGGGTCATCTGTTGGCTCATCTGATTGATACGCCAGGTCATCGTACGCGCAATCAGCCACAGCACGCCTGCCATGATAAGCAATAACAACAAGGTTCCTGTAAATAAGTTGAGCGCCGCAGAAAGCACGGGTTTTTTGGGTGGCAAGCGAGATTCATACAGTAAGGTATAGCCAGTGCTGCTATATACTTGGGCTTGCTGCGTAGGATAGGTATCTGAAAAAGAAGGGAATACACGTGAGAAAAGCGAAGGGGTAGGCGGCAACTCTAGTGGTAAGTCGCTGTGATCTGTCTGCATAAGCAAACGACCTTGATTGTCATATAAGCCCATCTTTGCTTGCAATGATTCGTCAAAGATATCAAAGCTTTTTTTGACAACAGCGAGCATAAAACGTGACTGTAGCCGACTGTCCTTGCTTATTGAGATATTAAGTTCGTGTAAAAACGGATCTATTTGTCCTAAAATCTGCGTTGCTAATACTTCTGAGCGAATACTTGCGTCTTTATCGTGCACAAGTTGCGTCAACAGTACCATTGCCACTGCAAATAAGGTAAGTGCCAGCATGACACTGGCAAATAACTTAGCAAATACGGAACGAAAACCCAATTGCTGCATTAAACCATCTCTGTTATCAGCTATTTATGGCCACCCATACTGTTTAATTTATAATATCTTAATTGATAATATCGAATTAAACAGTAGGGTTCTTTTGTGATTATTTGGCCGTTATTTACAATTAAACCTGATCAGTGGCAAATTGATAACCGACGCCGCGCACCGTGATAATACGTTTTGGCTGGCGCGGATTGTCTTCAATCAAGGCGCGGAGGCGTGAAATATGCACATCAATCGCCCGATCAATATTGTCTGAGCTGTCATCATTTGGCATCGCTTGCCAAAGCTGCTCACGATTTAACACTTTACCAGAATGGGTGGCAAAATAATGCAGTAATTGAAACTGATGCGTGGTCAAACGCACAGGCTCGTCGTCGATAGTCACTTCATGGCTGTCAGGGAATACGCTCAGACGACCAAAAGTTAAGCTGTCAGATTGACTGTCTGCTTGGTTGGGCTGCTCGTGACGACGGATAACAGCGCGAATACGAGCAAGCAGCTCACGCGGCTCAAAAGGCTTGGCGATATAATCATCGGCACCCATCTCAAGACCTAATACACGGTCTGTGGTATCACCTTTTGCTGTTAGCATGATGATGGGCACTTTATTGGTCATGTTGTTTTTGTTGCTACGAATTTTTTGACAGACTTGCATACCGTCCATGTCAGGTAGCATCAAATCAAGTACGACTAAATCAATATCGCGCTCTTTGGTGTCTAATAACTCAAGACCTTCTTGACCAAGACCTGCATGATGTACATCATAATAATTCATCGTGAGGTAATCACTAATTAATTCGGCTAAATCTGGATCATCTTCAATCAATAAAATCTGCTTACTCATAAGTTGTCCTCTATCTAGTTGTTGTTATGGTTTGTCAAAATGTTGAGCTTTAAAGCCATCAAGCTTTTAAGTCATTAAATATAAGCTAAGCCATGAAATATAAACGGTTCAAAATACTCGCTTAATGCTATATATCATAAAGGCATAGTGCCTAATTTAGCGGTTACAAAGCAAGAGAGGCTTTGTTAATGTTTCTACAAAATGTAACTGCCGGCAGGTATTACTATGAAACGATAACTTTTTTCCCTTTAGAATCAATCGGTAAGTTAGCCAAACAGATTAAGCTGTCGTTGCTGATACCCGAAATTAAATACTGATTGGTAGAGGGATCAAACTCGATTACCTCGATAGGCTGAAGTGTCAAGCGCTGGTCTTGTTCGATAATCCACACATTAGCAGTCAATTCTCTAAGCGGCTTATATGGTGGTGAGTGCAGTTCTGTCAAGTCGACATCGTGCAGCGCACGTTTAGGGACGATGACCCCGACCTCTATTTGACCATAGTTGACGCGTCCTGTTACCTTCATGTTGGGCAATAATTTGTCACGGCTTATCTCGTTTTCAATGGCGTTAACAGAGACTAACAGTCTTTTTGGTTCAGTGGTTGTGGTCAATTTACTGACTTGCCCAGTAAACTTATCTAGCGCACCTTCGGCTGTAAAATTGACGGTTTGACCAACTGAAAGCTGAGGCTCTGCCTGGATAGGGAGGGTTGCAGTAAAATGTAATTTGGTCTCATCACTGAGTTGCAATATAGGGGTGCGGGCTTCTAGTTTTTGTCCAGTGTTAGCATATAAGCCTTCTATACGCCCTGAAAAGCTGGCATACACCGTCGTCAAGTTATACTGTGGCTTGGTATTGGTAGCGCGGTCAGCATTCTCTACGCCTGATGTCGTCGTTGAGGGCTCTTGGCTATCTGTTTGGGCGTTTTTTACGGTTGTTTTATTATCAGACTTAGGCTGACTGGGTTTAGAAGTGGTTTTTGCTTTTGCCGTATCTTTTGCTAGATCTTGCTGTTTTGAATTACTTGTATCGTCAGCGGATAGATTTTCCTGCGCCGCTGCGTTTGTTTCTGAAGAAGGTTCATCTGTAGTATTGGATGGATCTGTCGTTTGGCTTGCTGTATTCAGCCGCCTAACAATGAACAATGGCGCGCCTTTCTCTACCCATTGACCTTTACTGACCAGTATTTCTTCGACGGTGGCTGGATGTACTGCAATGAGTTTAATTTTCTTGATAGGCTCGATGTTACCTTGTAGACCAAGACTTGGCTGATAGCGTGTTGGTTTTATACTTAATAGATAATCGGGCGTCATGGTGACACTATCATCAGTAATGCTAAGTGAGTTATCTACGCTCGCGCTGTCGGCGGCCGTCAGTGGCTCATCGCTCGGCGGTGGAGGCTGACAAGCAACAATAAGTACCGCGCTGAGTAAATAGAGGCTTTTGTTTAAAACTTTAGAAGTTGCCATAGCAGTCACCATTGTATTTGACTGTTTATTATATCGTTAATTAGAAGGAGGTGAAACGATTGCTGCATAGTTACTATACAGGCGTAGGTATGACTTGTGTGCCAATTGGAAGATAGAGAGCATAAGTGCGAGAGACAATATTAGTGACAACACCTTAGTTAGCGACAACACCTTAAATAGTTGTTTACGACACTCATCAGTTTGAACATTAATTTGTCAATTACTGGAAAACGCTTAATATCTGTGCTAAAACAAACATATCAAAATATTTTGATACATTTTTATCACAAATACAAATTATCCAGCAATGTGCTTGTTGTTTCTATATAATGCAGAAATATCATATGGTTGATGGTTTTTTTGATTTTAGCTTTCTGTCTTTGACCGTCACCATTATGGCCAGTTTTGAAATGGATACGGTTGCAACCAGCAACTATAAATATGCTAATTGATGGCATGCTTTAGTCAGTTTCTTAATAAGAAAGTGCGTATAGTAGCCCATGTTGATGCTGTGTTTGATAGTCTGATACAGACAGATATTGACAGGTGAGATGTTCGCTGTTATTACAGATAGCAATGCAAAGTTAACCGTTCGTTTCAATCCAATAATTA
>NZ_JBQSXN010000053.1:0-21503 GCF_052378235.1 Psychrobacter sp. AOP3-A1-26 | reverse complement strand
TTTATAAACAATATAGTGCTAACAATTATAGGTTTTTTTAGCCTCTGTCGCACCTGCGCACAGCAAGTAAGAAAAATCTATAGTCAGGAGCAGGTTAAACTAACCTCAAATTTGATTTGGGGTTTTTTTGACGAATGTATTATGATAATAAAAATGTATCGTGACAATAAAACTACCCGATAGTTAAATGATTTTCTTCTGTTTGTCATCTTTACAGGATAGTATGGCAAACTCCCCTCCATTGCTTGATGTATAAAAATTATGCGCAGTCCAAAATCCCTAAATACCATTCATGATTTATTTGCGACAACTCGGCGTCCACCTGAAACCGATAGCGAATCTGACTTTCAAGGTGATGTGTATGAAGAGTTGGATAAGCTTGAATATATTTATATGG
The DNA here is from genome assembly GCF_052378235.1 of Psychrobacter sp. AOP3-A1-26. Lineage (NCBI taxonomy): Bacteria > Pseudomonadati > Pseudomonadota > Gammaproteobacteria > Moraxellales > Moraxellaceae > Psychrobacter > Psychrobacter sp. AOP3-A1-26. The sequence goes on along the minus strand of NZ_JBQSXN010000053.1, from coordinate 21,106 downwards.
ATGAGCAGTCAGCAGAAGTTGTAGATAATAATGATAGCCAGCCGTATCAACCTATCTCTTTGGTTGATTTTTTTGAAGGCTTGGCCCAGCTTGCAACGATGGGCGTGGTTGAGGTCACCGATATCGTAGAGGCCATCCATCGTGAAGTTCTGTTACGTCCGTTAGGGCGTTTTAATGAAGGCAATCTCAATCGATGGCAGCGCGGTATCACGGGGCGAATTTATGGCACGGTACGCAATGCGATGCAATTGGTTGGCAACAACATCGCTGTTGGACTGCGACTCTATAACAATGTTGTGAAACCAAAAAAAGTACAACCGCTACCGAAAAACTTACGCCGCCTCGTTAATATTTTAAATGGCGTGATGGGCGATCATCTCATCAATCATGACAATCCACTGGCAGTTTCGATGACGTTGTATGATAAAAATAATTGTATTCAAAGTGGCGAGTTATCAGGGCGGGTGATTGTTTTATGCCACGGGCTTTGCATGAGTCATTTAAGCTGGCAGGTATCTGGAGAGGATAATCTAGGTGATACGCTGGTCAACAAGATGTCAGATTCGACCGTTTTGTATTTAAATTACAATACAGGTCGCCGTATCTCTAGTAATGGACGCAGCTTTGCTAGAGTGTTGCAAAACATGCTCGATAGTCATCCTGATATCACCCAGATCGATTTAATCGGTCACAGTATGGGGGGGTTGGTGAGTCGTAGCGCGCTGTTTTATGGTAAAGAACAAGGCTTTAGCTGGGTGGAGCGCGTCGGCAATCTTGTCACTTTAGGCTCGCCGCATCATGGCGCGAGTTTGGAGCGGATTGGTAATTTTGTGCAATATAAAATCGCTAAACTGCCTTTTGCAGGGTCATTGGCCAAGTTGGGCGATTTGCGTAGTGCGGGTATTATTGATTTGCGTTATGGCAGTATTCGCGATGCCGACTGGAAGTCTTTAGAAGGGCGCAGTGTATTGCCAGCAGAGTTCCGTCATCCAACGCGCCTACCTTTGCATGTGAATACCTATTTAGTGGCGGCGGCTATGATTGAGACGCATTATGAAAATAAAACCACAAGCTTACTGGGTGATGGACTGGTTTCAGTAGAATCGGCACTTGGTGAATATACCGAAGAGCATACTTTGGCAGTACCAGAGGGTCATAAGGCGATTTTTTATGGTGTCAATCATATGAATCTCATTTATAACGATAGAGTACATCAGCAAGTCGTTGCTTGGCTGTTAGAGAATAAACTGGGCGATGCACATGAAGAAAAATATGGCATTGACTCTCGTATCTACTCTTATCCGGTAGAGGATGAAGCTTAAATAATAAAAGCAATAAAAACCCCTCAAGCATCATACTTGAGGGGTTTTTATTGCTCATTCGGTTAAATACTACTCAGCAAATATCGCTGCCACATCGTCTTTATTAAACTTGTAAACTTCACCGCAAAATCCGCAATCCATCTCAAAAGTTCCGCCTTGCTCTTCGACGATATCTAACGCTTCCGCTTCACCGATTTGCTCGATGGCTGTCTCGCATTTCTCGCGAGAGCAGGTACAACCAAAAGATAATGGCACAGGAGCAGGAGCAACGACATTTTCTTCATTATATAAGCGATAAAGAATTTCGTTAGTATCCAGCGTGGTCAGCTCTTTTGCCTTGACCGTGCGGGTTAAAATGCTCAAACGCGTCCACAAATCATCATCGATACCAGCGTCTTCATTTTGCTCGACTTCATAGGTTTCTGCCGCCGTACGCGGTAGCATTTGTACCAAGATACCACCAGCTTGCAAGCCATCAGAGGCCAAGTTAATGAGCGTCGGGATTTGTGCCGATTGCTTTTGATAATGGGCTAAGCAGTCCGCCAAATTGTCATGGCTACGCTCAACGATACCTTGATACGGTTCGCCGCCTTCGGGCTGGATATTAATAAACAGCACGCCTTGCCCCGTCGCACCCAGCTCAGCAAAAGCTTCTTTGGCATGGGTCATGTTTTCCCAAGCCTGTACTTGCGCTTCAGTGTCACCTTTCCAGCTGGCAAGCGCGCGGATGATACCGTTTTGGTCACACTCAGCCATCGCCCAATTGAGTAAGCTATCGCTATCAGATGATTGCAATTGAATCGACAAGCGGCCGTTGATTTTAACGGTGCTGATTAGCAAGCTCGCTGCCGTTAGCATCTCGCCCAATAAACGTTTCAGCGCTTCGGGGTAGGGCTTTTGGGCAATAGTGCTCGCATAGCTGCGTGATAGGCGCACCACATCACCGCGCACTGGTGAATCTTCAATAAAAAAGCGTTGACGGACGTCGTTTTCGCTATGGTTGTCAGTGGTTTGGTCGTCATTACTTGGGGTCTGCGTATCTTGTGTCATAGGTCGTTTATAGTATTAAGAAGTTGTTAGCTTTATGGGGATTCATCGTGATTTATCAATTGTGCTTATAGATTTTTCAGTATTTTGAAGGGAGGTATAAATAATAAATGTCAGTATGAATTTTTTAAACAGCGATGAATATACTTGCTCATAGCGTTTGTTTTATTTGATAGCCCAAAGTGTATAAGCCTGAAATTATTAAATATAACACTCATCAAAAAAAGTTTACCTTCGCACGCCAATTTGTTGTACAGTAACATTAAGTTGCATTGTGATAAGTAATAGCAACAACCGCATGGATGCGTGGCAATCAGGTCAACGAATAAGACTTACGTCGTCCAAGCACTCATTCAATCTTGTGTTAATGTGATAAAAGGATGTATCCCATGAGCTACTCACTTTCCAAACCGTTGACTCTGGCTGCCTTTATGGCGCTAGGCCTAGCAGGTTGTAATAACAGCAATCAAGCCACCACTGAAGCGACGCCAGCAGATGGTGAAAACACCACAGAAGCGGCAGCAAATGCTAATGGCACCTTAAAAAAGATTAAAGACTCGGGCACTATCGTAGTCGGCCACCGTGATTCCTCTATTCCATTTTCTTATATCGCTGACGATCCTAATCAGCCGATTGGTTATGCGCACGATTTAGAGATGAAAGTGGTGGATGCGGTAAAAGAAAAACTGAATATGCCCGATCTAAAAATTCGCTATAACCTCATCACCTCGCAAACGCGAATTCCATTGGTACAAAACGGTACGGTAGACTTTGAGTGTGGCTCAACCACCAACAACGAAGAGCGTCAAAAGCAAGTTGGTTTCTCTAACGGCTTCTTTGAAATTGGTACGCGTCTATTGACCAACAAAAACTCTGGCATTCAAGACTTTGAAGACCTAAAAGGTAAAACACTGGTCACTACCGCAGGGACGACCTCAGAGCGTTATATCCGTCAGTACAATGACGAAAACAAAATGGATACCAATATCATTTCAGCAAAAGATCATGGCGAAGGCTTCCTGATGCTAGAAAATGGTCGTGCTGATGCCTTTATGATGGATGATGTGTTGCTGGCTGGCGAAAAAGCCAAAGCAAAAAATCCTGATGAATGGGTCATCGTTGGTGAACCACAATCGTTTGAGATTTATGGTTGTATGATGCGTAAGGATGACCCTGAATTCAAAGCGGTCGTTGATGAAGCGTTAGCCAATGTCTTTAAGTCAGGCGAAATCAATGCCATCTATGACAAATGGTTCTTAAACCCAATTCCACCAAAAAACGTCAATCTAAACTTTGAGATGTCTGACAACTTAAAAGCCCTGATTGCCAATCCACATGATGGTACTCAGCCGAAAGTTGCGACGGCAGAATAATGGTTGTTTTTTAGCATAGCTTGCTTACGCGTGCCGACTGAGATCAATGTCTGTCTGCGCACGTAGGCTTTTTAACCGTTGTTCGGAGAGACGACCATGAATTATAGCTGGAACTGGGGTGTGCTCTTTGAGCAAACGGGTATCGGTAACGAGCTTTATCTCCATTGGATGATTACGGGTCTTGGCTGGTTACTATTGATTGGTAGTATAGCCTGGGCTATAGCCATGGTCGTGGGTACTGTGTTTGGCATCATGCGCACCTTACCCAATAAAGCCGCCCGTGCAATTGGTACGGCTTATGTGACTTTTTTTCGTAATATTCCTTTGCTTGTTCAACTATTTTTTTGGTTTTATATTGCCCCTGGTTGGCTCACGCCGACGATTCAAGAGTGGTGGTATAAAGACTTGTCTCCAAATACCTCCGCCATGCTATCAGCGAGTATTGGTCTTGGCTTATTTACCGCGGCGCGTATTGTCGAGCAAGTACGTACTGGTATCGAATCGTTGCCTGAAGGGCAAATCAATGCCGCCTATGCGCTGGGATTCAGTATTCCACAAGCTTATAAAGAAGTGCTGTTACCACAAGCGTTTCGCGTTATTCTTCCCCCGCTTAGCTCAGAGCTGACCAACTGTTTTAAAAACGCGTCGGTGGCGTCTTTGGTCGGGGTCATGGAGCTGATTAGCCAGACCAAAACCATCAGTGAATATACCCAAAACAGCCTCGAAATTTATACCTATGCGACCATTATTTATTTGGTATTTAATCTGTCGTTGATAGCTATTATGGGATTAATCGAGCGTAAATTGCGCGTGCCTGGGCTTATTGCAGGGAGTCAGAAATGAATATGATGACTGAGCTTGCAACGGCTTATCCAGGTTTGATGGGTGGCATGATTACCACTCTAAAAGTATTGTTTTTGGCCATTCTTGGTGGTATTAGTTTGGGTACGGTATTGGCGTTGATGCGCTTATCTGGTATCAAGGCGTTAGAAATTCCTGCCAAGCTATACGTCAATTACTTCCGCTCAGTCCCGCTATTACTGGTATTGCTGTGGTTTTATTTTGCTGTACCGATGATTTATTTTTGGATAGCCGGTAAGTATCTGCAACTTGATACTGCTTTTACCTCGTGTGTGGTCGCTTTTATGATGTTTGAGGCGGCTTATTTTTCAGAGGTGGTGCGCGCTGGTATTCAGTCGATTGGTAGTGGGCAGGTCAATGCAGCGAAAGCGCTGGGCATGACCTATGGGCAGACCATGCGTTTGGTTATTTTGCCGCAAGCATTTCGTAAGATGCTGCCATTAATTTTGCAGCAATGTATTATTTTATTTCAAGATACGACCCTGGTCTTTGCCATCGGTTTGACGGACTTTTTCCGTGCCGCCTATGTTCGTGGTGAGTTAATGGGTTTATTAACGCCTTATATCTTAGGGGCGGGTGCTGTTTATTTTGTCATTAGTTTAAGCGCGTCGATTGGCGTGCAGCAATTGCAAAAGCGTTTCAGATTTTAATATAGTAAGTTCAATATAAAAGCGGTACAGCGGGACTGGTATACATTTTTTGCAGCCTCTGTCAGCGTAGACACAGCAAGCAAGAAAAATTTATACCAGTTCTGCGTCATATCATAATGTATCTGTTTTATTTAGAACCAACTATAGTTTTAGATTTTAATAATAAAAGTATCTTTAAAAATATTTCGCTTTAGAAGCTTTATTTAATAAATATTGTCGAAAATAATGTGGTTAGGAGCCAGTGATGAGCAATGCTGATACGTACCTAAATGCCTTTGGCGGACTGGTCACCGATAATGGTCATGCTAGTGATGAGATGGTCATTAAAATGACTGATGTCAGCAAGTGGTATGGCGATTTTCAAGTACTGACTGACTGTACCGCGCATGTGCACAAAGGCGATGTGGTAGTCGTTTGTGGTCCATCGGGTAGCGGTAAGTCGACCTTGATCAAGACAGTCAATGGACTGGAACCTTTTAAAAAAGGTGAAATCTTGGTCAACGGTATCTCTGTTGGCGCAGCAAAGACCAATTTACCCAAACTCCGCAGCAGTGTCGGTATGGTGTTTCAGCATTTTGAGCTGTTTCCGCATCTAACGATTATTGATAACCTGACGGTCGCCCAAGTCAAAGTATTGGGCCGTAAAGAGTCTGAGGCTAAGCAAAAGGCCATGGCTTATCTAGACCGTGTCGGACTCACAGTACAGGCAGCGAAGTATCCCGCTGAGCTGTCTGGCGGTCAGCAGCAGCGGGTAGCGATTGCTCGCGCGCTTGCGATGGACCCAGTCGCCATGCTGTTTGATGAACCAACCTCGGCGCTTGATCCAGAGATGATTCAGGAGGTGCTTGATGTCATGGTCGAGCTGACCCGCGATGGCATGACCATGATGTGTGTGACTCATGAGATGGGCTTTGCCAGTCAGGTCGCCAACCGTATTATCTTTATGGATGAGGGGCATATCGTTGAGAACTGTAGTAAGGATGAGTTCTTTGAAGGTGCAAAAAGTGACCGCGCGCAAATGTTCTTATCAAAAATTTTGAATCATTAAAGATAGCATTTAAGATTAATTTATCAAAAGCGTCTATTTTTAGGCGCTTTTTTTGGTCATTGATTTATCGATTTAACAATCCTGTTAATGTCAGTGACTGTGTGTATACTGATATAATGGCGGTCAATTATCCCAAAATGAAAACAATCCCCCGTCTATATTGGAGCCAATATGAGCGCAGAAACTATATTACCATCAACCACATCCCCATCATCCATGTCTAAAGAGTCGAAAGAGTCTAAACAAGGCATTGTTATCATTGGGGCAGGTTTGGCAGGCTGGCATGTTATTGATGCCATTCGTGCTAAAGATAAAGACATTCCGATTACTTTAATCACAACAGATGATGGCGACCGTTATCACAAGCCCATGCTAACCATGGCGATTAGCCAAAAGAAAAGCGCGGCAGATTTGGTGCGAGCGACTGGTATTGATGCTGCAAAAGCCGCGCAAGTAACCCTACTGGCCAATACGCAGGTGACGGATATTGATGCTGCCACGCAACAATTACAGCTTGTCTCGGCGCTGCGCTCAGATCCTGTTTATACCAATTACGCAACGATCAGCTATGACAAGCTGGTACTGGCGATGGGTGCGCATCCTATTTTTCCCCAAAGCCTACCAGAAGATTTGGTTTGGCATGTCAACCATATCGAGCGCTTTGGGCAATTACAAGAAAAGCTAGCAGCAGGTAGCCAGCATGTGGCTATTGTTGGTGCAGGCATGGTGGGTACTGAGATTGCCGAGGATTTATTAAAAGCGGGTCATCAAGTAACATTGATTGATTTAAATGATGCGCCGCTATCACAAATGCTGCCAGCAAAAGCCACTGCGCGTATTGCCCAAGCAGTGAAATCGCAAGGGATTAACTTTTTGGGCGGCTATCAGGTAACAGATGTTATTCGTATCAGTGATGGTAACCATGGTGAAAAGTTGCAAGTCAGCTATGAGCCGCTTCACTCTGATTCAGAAGATAGCGCTGCTAAGTCAACTATACAAACAGAGCCATTGATTGTCGACCATATGATTGCCAGTACGGGTTTGACGGTCGATGGTAAATTGCCAACAGCGGCAGGAGTCGAGTTTGATCGCCGTACTGGTATCGTAGTTGATGCGCCGACGCTGCGTACCAACACCGATAATATTTATGCCATCGGTGATTGTATGTCGATTAATGGTGTTGCTTGCCGTTATGTGGCCCCGTTACGCGCGCAGGCAGCGACCATTGCTGATGATATCTTAGGTTTAGAACATAGCGGCTATGAGCATAAACCGCCGATGATTCGTCTAAAAAACAAAGCAATATCGGTCATGGCAACAGGTGTGCCGCAAGCTTCTGGTAACTGGCAAGTGAGCAGTGAAAATGATGATGAGCTTATCATGGACTTGCTCGATGATAACAATGAAGTCAGTGCGACGGTAACGATTAAAGCACCGCCAACGGTTAAAGTCTAATCGTTGCAAGATTAAACCGTGTCTATATCCAGAATTTGTATAGCCAGGTCTAAATAAAAAAGAATCATTCACATTAACGTGCTACTGCTAGAATTTCTTTCTAGCTTGCTGTTCGCAAGCGTGACAGAGGCTGCGAAAAATTTATAGCAATAGCACTGTACGCTTTAAGGTTAATCAAGTATAGTTTAATTATAATAATAGATCTAAAGCTTGATTCTCAATTTTTATTACCGCCATTCTCATCAAAAAGCCAGCCGTGCAGTAAATGCCTGACTGGCTTTTTTGTGTCAAATGTTTGCCATGTTTTTATGGTATCTTTTATAGAGTAGTTATTTCTATAACTTAATTAAATGATACATATTGTATTGCTGTGATTGACAGGCTTTCATTGATAGCGTTATAGTAGTTCACACGATGTAAGACCTATTCAAGGAAGAAGGACTTGTCTACAGGCGATTAATAAGCACAATTTATACGTGCCATAAAAAGTAAAACGAAAGGACTCGTTATGACCCAAACTATTGACTTCGATAGCATTCTTAATAATATTCCTAGTATCAATATGGGCGCTCGCTCGTCAAACGCGCCACTCACCCAAAGCTATGACACAGGCCCTGACGTCCCACTGATTGAAGCAACAATTGGTGATTTTTTTGATGCCATTGTTTTTAAATATCCTGAGCGTGAAGCGCTGGTCGTCCGTCACCAAAACATCCGTTGGACCTATCGTGAGCTGCAACAGCAAGTTAATCAACTCGCCAGCAGCATGATTGAAATGGGGCTTGAGATTGGCGATCGTATCGGTATCTGGTCGCATAACAATGCCGAATGGCTACTCATGCAACTGGCGACCGCAAAGATTGGCATCATTCTTGTCAATATCAATCCTGCCTACCGTACTTTTGAATTGCAATATGCGCTGAATAAATTGGGCTGCTCAGCGTTGGTGCTGATGCGTCATTTTAAAACCAGTGATTATGCACAATTAATCCGTGAATTATGTCCTGAGATTTATCATAAAGACTATACCCAGCTTGATTTGGTCGAGATTCCAACGATTGAGCGTATCATTTGGATTGACGAGCCAGATTCTGATGAAGAATTTCACTTTATGCAGAAGTTTTCTGCATGGATGGCTGAAGGTGATGCCAACGATCCACGAGTGGCGGAGCGTCAGGCGCAGCTTAAAAATACCGATGCTATCAATGTTCAATTCACTAGCGGTACGACGGGCACGCCAAAAGGCGCAACGTTAAGCCATCGTAATATCCTTAATAATGGCTACTTTATCGGTGAGGCGATGAATCTCACTGAAAAAGATAGGCTGTGTATTCCCGTACCGTTATATCATTGCTTTGGTATGGTGCTCGGTAACTTAGCAATACTGACACATGGCGGTTGTATCGTTTATCCGAACGATGGTTTTGAGCCATTGTCAGTATTAAAAGCAGTCGAAGAAGAAAAGTGTACAGGTCTCCATGGCGTGCCAACAATGTTTATCGCCGAACTCGACCATCCTGAATTTAAAAACTTTGATTTATCGACCTTGCGTACTGGCATTATGGCCGGCTCTAGCTGCCCGATTGAGGTGATGCGCCGCGTCATCGATGAGATGCATATGAAAGAGGTCACCATTGCTTATGGAATGACCGAAACCAGTCCAGTTTCTTGTCAGACCAATGAACATACGCCTTTAGATAAACAGGTCTCGACCGTAGGACTGGTGCAGCCGGCGCTCGAAGTTAAAGTCGTCGATATCGAGTCTGGCGAGATTGTAGCGTTAGGTGAAACTGGCGAGCTACTCACACGTGGTTATTCAGTGATGAAAGGCTATTGGGGCAGTCGCTTTAAAACCCGCGAAGCGATTCAAGATGGCTGGATGCATACGGGTGATTTGGCAACGATGGATGAGGACGGCTATGTCAAAGTCGTCGGTCGTAGTAAAGATATGGTCATCCGCGGCGGTGAAAATATCTATCCAGTAGAAGTCGAGAACTATCTATACCGTCATCCTAAAATCCGTGACGTGCAAATTGTAGGTATACCAGATAAGCGGTATGGCGAAGTGCTGGCTGCTTGGATTATTCCTAGAGAAGAGGGCTGCTTGACCGAAGAAGAAGTGCGTCAGTTCTGTAGTGAGCATATTGCCCATTATAAAGTGCCGACCTATTATCGTTTCGTCACCGAATACCCGATGACCATCACTGGTAAAATTCAGAAATATAAAATCATTGAGCAGATGAAAGAAGAGTTGGGCTTATAGTTAATTTAACTATTATGTCTAGTTTATTAAAAGTTATAGTTGATACCAAATGAAATAAATACGTTATGTTATGACGCGAGATTCGTATGGATTTTTCTGGCTTGCTGTGCCTACGCCGACAGAGGCTGCAAAAAATTCACCCAAATCTCGCTGTATCGATTGTAAATCGAAATGACTATACGAACACGAGTAAATAATAAAATAACCAGTAGTTAGAATAATTCGCATAACAAGCTACTCGCATTTACGCATCAAAGAAAAGGGATATCATGAGCGCTATTATAACCAGTAAATTGAGTCCAAACGCCGCTGAATTTCAGCAAAACAGTGCCGCTATGCAAGAAGTGGTTGATGACTTATATGGTCACTTGCGTAAAGTTGCCCAAGGTGGCTCCGAGCGTGCGAGAGCCAAGCATTTAGCGCGAGGCAAACTCTTACCTCGCGAGCGTGTCGAGCGTTTGCTGGATGTTGGTACATCATTTTTAGAAGTGGCGCCAATGGCAGCGCATGACATGTATGGTGAAGATATTCCAGCGGCTGGCGTGATTGCTGGTATCGGCCGCATTAACGGCACCGAGTGTATGATTGTCTGTAATGACGCCACCGTTAAGGGCGGTACTTACTTTCCCATGACGGTCAAGAAACATTTACGTGCGCAGGAAATTGCCCAAGAAAATCATTTGCCGTGTGTTTACTTGGTTGATTCTGGTGGTGCAAACTTGCCCAATCAAGATGAGGTATTCCCAGATAAAGAGCATTTCGGGCGTATCTTCTTTAATCAAGCCAATCTTAGTGCCGCTGGTATTCCACAAATCGCCGTGGTAATGGGTAGCTGTACGGCAGGCGGCGCTTATGTACCAGCGATGAGTGATGAGTCTATTATTGTCAAAGACCAAGGAACCATCTTTTTGGGTGGTCCGCCATTGGTAAAAGCCGCAACCGGCGAAGAAGTTACAGCAGAAGATTTGGGAGGCGGTGATGTCCATACCCGTCTGTCAGGCGTGGTTGATCATTTGGCGCAAAACGATACGCATGCATTATCAATCGCCCGTAATATCGTCAGTCATTTAAATCGTCCTGCTAAGCACATTCCGAATCAAATCGAGCCGCTTCCACCACGTTATGATGCCAAAGAATTATACGGAATTATTCCAACCGATAAACGTAAGCCGTTCGATATTAAAGAAATCATTGCTCGTATCGTCGATGACAGCGCCTTTGATGAGTTTAAAGCGCGTTTTGGCACCACGCTGGTTTGTGGATTCGCCCATATCGAAGGCATGCCAGTGGGGATTATTGCCAATAACGGTATTTTATTTAGTGAATCAGCGCAAAAAGGTACGCATTTTATTGAGCTGTGCTGTAAACGCAAAATTCCATTGGTATTCCTACAAAATATCACCGGCTTTATGGTCGGTCGTAAATATGAAAACGAAGGTATCGCTCGTCATGGCGCCAAGATGGTAATGGCGGTGGCGAATGCTAAAGTGCCAAAATTTACTGTCATCGTTGGTGGCTCATTTGGTGCGGGTAACTACGGCATGTGTGGCCGTGCTTATAGTCCGCGCTTCTTATGGATGTGGCCAAGTGCGCGAATTTCTGTGATGGGCGGCGAGCAAGCAGCGTCGGTCTTGGCAACGGTCAAGCGTGATAACTTTGACCGTAAAGGCGAAGCGTGGAGCGACGAAGACGAAGCGGCATTTAAAGCGCCAATACGTGAGATGTACGAAGAGCAAGGTCACCCTTATTATGCCACGGCTCGTTTATGGGATGACGGGGTGATTGATCCTGCTGATACCCGTAATGTGTTGGCATTAGCGCTTAGTGCGGCTCATAACGCCCCGATTGAAGGGACAAGCTTTGGTGTCTTTAGAATGTAAGAGTTTTAATGTCTGCCCATAATAAGTTTTTTTCATTATAAGAGGCTGCTGCGACAACTTTTTAAGAAGTACGATTTGTACTCGGTTTTCTTGTATTAATATTATTATGGATTGATCCAGAGTTTTTTAAGTATTTACATAAAATATAGAGAAAGTTATGCAACAAAATCTGAATAACTATAAAAGTCTATTGGTTAATATTGAGCAGCATGTGGCGACGGTAATCTTAAATCGCCCTGAGATACGTAATGCCTTTAACGATGAGATGATTGCTGAGTTGACCGATACTTTCAAGGCGCTTGGCGCTAATGACGACGTACGCGTTATAGTCTTAGCCGCTACTGGGAAAGCGTTTTGCGCAGGTGCGGATCTTAATTGGATGCGGGCCATGGCAGACTATAGCTATGAAGAAAACCTAGCAGATGCGGATAAGTTAGCACAAATGCTGAAGACTATTTATGAATGTCCGAAACCGACGGTTGCTGCTATCCAAGGGGATGTGTATGCAGGCGGTATGGGTTTGGTTGCCGTTTGCGATGTAGCCATTGCTGTCAAAACAGCCAATTTCTGTTTAAGTGAAGTCCGTTTAGGATTAGCGCCTGCCACTATCAGCCCTTATGTGATACGCGCATTGGGCGCACGAGCATCGCAGCGTTACTTCCTCAGCGCTGAAGTTTTTGATGCCAAAAAAGCGCGTCAGCTCGGCTTTGTGCATGAGCGCGTCAGCGAAGAGTCGCTTGATGGTGCGGTTGCAGCATTCTGCGCTAAAGTGGTCAAAAACAGCCCTGACGCGGTCAAAACCTGCAAGCGTTTATTACATGACGTCGCAGGTGCAGATATTACCGATGAATTAATCGCTGATACGGTTAAAGGTATCGCCGATATCCGCTCGTCAGAGCAAGGAAAAGAAGGTGTGCAAGCATTTTTGCAAAAGCGTAAGCCTGATTGGCTGATAGCTGATTAATAATAAAAATCACAAGAGACAGGGATCGTTATGTTTTCTAAAATTCTAATCGCCAACCGTGGTGAAATTGCCTGCCGTGTTGCTGCGACTGCCAAGCGTCTAGGTGTGAGTACCGTCGCTGTTTACTCTGATGCTGATCGTGAGGCTAAGCATGTCGCGGTCTGTGATGAAGCGATTTACTTGGGTGGCTCTGCGCCAAAAGACAGCTATCTTAAAGGCGATGCTATCATAGCGATTGCCCTCGATGTTGGCGCACAAGCGATTCACCCAGGTTATGGGTTTTTGAGTGAAAATGCAGATTTTGCGCAGGCTTGTCAAGATGCAGGATTGGTTTTTATCGGTCCATCAGCAGACGCTATTCGCGCCATGGGCGGTAAGTCGGAGTCTAAACGCTTGATGGAAGCGGCTGGCGTACCGCTGATACCCGGTTATCACGGCGACAATCAAGATGCGGATTTTTTGAAGCAGCAAGCTGATAATATTGGCTATCCGGTATTGATTAAAGCCAGTGCCGGTGGCGGCGGTAAGGGCATGCGTATCGTCGAGCAGTCTAGCGAGTTTATTGAGTTACTAGAATCCTGTCGCCGTGAAGCCATTACCAGCTTTGGTAATGATCAGGTGTTGGTCGAAAAATATGCCCTAAAACCACGTCACATCGAAATCCAAGTATTCGGTGATACGCATGGCAATTATGTGCATCTGTTTGAGCGCGATTGCTCAGTACAGCGTCGCCACCAAAAGGTACTAGAAGAAGCCCCCGCACCCGGTGTCGATGCAGCTATGCGTGAGGCGATGGGAACAGCGGCGATTGAAGCGGCGCGTGCCGTTGATTATGTAGGCGCTGGCACAGTTGAGTTTATTGTTGAACAACGCGAAGACTCGATGAACTTTTATTTTATGGAAATGAATACTCGTCTACAAGTTGAGCATCCCGTTAGTGAAGCCATTTCGGGTGTGGATTTGGTTGAATGGCAGCTATTAGTCGCAGCAGGTCAGCCGTTACCTAAAAAACAAGCAGACTTGGCTATTAATGGTCATGCGATTGAAGCACGTATTTGTGCTGAAAATCCTGACAATGGGTTTCTACCAGCGACGGGTACTTTATTTACCTATCAAAAGCCCGAGCATAGCACTTTTGTTATTAATAAAAACAGCGCAGATGTGCGTATCGACGATGGCGTCCGCGAAGGTGATGTCATCAGCCCGTTCTATGACTCTATGATTGCCAAGCTTATCGTCCATGCACCCACTCGTGAGCAAGCATTGGCCAAACTTGATCGTGCACTGGCACAAACGCGCATCGTCGGTCTGCCAAATAACGTGGCATTTTTACGTTATATTATAAATACCGAATCATTTAGCCAAGCCAATCTTGATACGGCGCTGATAGAACGTGAGCGTGATGAGTTGTTTGATCAGCATCCGCTTGCGCTATCGACGCTTGCAGTGACGGCTATTACCCAGCAGCTTGCCAGTGAAGCGGCAGCGCAAACAGCGAAAAGTACAGGTGCAGACCCATTTAGTAAACCGATAGGCTTTCGTGCCTTTAGCGATTATACGCGCTCGTTTAGCTTGGTTTATGATGAGAAGTCTTATAACGCTCGTATTAGTAATTGGCACAATGCTAATTGCTCAGACAGCAAAAAAGGCAGCGATAGCCTCAGTAGCTTTGCGCTGGTCATTGAAAAAGAAATCGCCAATACTGAAGAGAATAGCAATATTAATATAGCCGCCCAGACAGAAATGGTCTATGAAGGTCAAGTTAGCTATAACAGTATTGACGCGTATAATCATACGTTATGGTTGGAGGGCGCACGGGTCAATGTTCAAAGTTGGACAAATAAAGAAACCGTTTATGTCTTTACCGATAATGGACGAGATGAAATTACACTGGTCGATATCATGGCGCACGTCGGCGAAGATAGCGCTGCGGTTGGTAGTTTGAAATCACCGATGCCGGGTCAGGTAGTGGCATTTAAAGTAGCCGTTGGCGACACGGTCAAAGAAGGCGAGCCATTAGCTGTCATTGAAGCGATGAAAATTGAGCATACTATTACAGCACCAACCGATGGCGTGGTGGCAGAGTTATTATTTGCGGCGGGCGACTCGGTTGCTGATGGTGATGAGCTGTTGCGTATCGATACGGAAAGCTGATAGCGGACAGACGAGTAATAACAAGGTGAATAAGTAAAAAGGATGATTAGCATGAGTATATCGTATCCAAAGCACGTCACCATCGTCGATGTCAGTCCACGCGATGGCTTACAAAACGAGTCAATGACGGTGCCGACGGCAGTAAAGCAAGCACTTATCGATGATTTAATTGCAGCAGGTATAAAGAAACTTGAAGCCACCAGTTTTGTCTCGCCAAAATGGGTACCGCAGATGGGTGATAATAGTGCGCTGCTCGAAGCACTTGCACCGACACGTCACTCGGACGTTTGTTACTCGGTACTCGTACCGAATATGCGCGGTTTTGAGAATGCTATTTTGCATCGCCCTGATGAAATCGTCATCTTTGGCTCAGCCAGTGAGACCTTTAGCCAAAAGAACATCAATTGCAGTATTGATGAAAGCATTGAGCGTTTCGCGCCCGTTGCCGCTGCAGCAAAAGCGCAAGGCATCAAGGTGCGCGGCGTTATCTCTTGCACCGTCGGCTGCCCTTATGAAGGTGAGATTGACCCAAGCCAAGTGGCGTATGTGACTAAAAAATTAGTTGAGATTGGCGCTGAGCAAATCGGTATTGCGGATACGATTGGTGTTGGCACGCCGCTGAAAGTACAGCGTGCGCTACAAGCTGCATTGGAGTACGCTGATATTGCCATGCTATCTGGGCATTTTCATGACACTTACGGTCAAGCACTAAGTAATACTTTAGCCGCCTTACAAATGGGCGTCAGCGAATTTGATACCTCAGTCGCTGGACTTGGCGGCTGCCCATATGCCAAAGGTGCAACGGGTAATGTCGCCACCGAAGACGTGGTCTACATGCTGCATGGTATGGGTATCAATACTGGTATCGATTTAGAGAAATTAGTAGTGGCAGGCGAGCGCATCAGTGAGTTTTTAGGGCGAGTTAACGGCTCAAGCGTGGCACGAGCATTGATTAATAAACGTCAGTCTTAACCAATATAGTCAATCCACTATAAAAGTGTTACCGCGTTAACCTCGCTTGAGGTATTAAATATACATCTACACTCGGTTGCCTTGTACCACTTTCAAATTGAATTGACTATGGCATCAAAACCAGTATAGAAAATATAGTGGCTTTAAAAAACAGATTAAAATTCAAATTTAAAACATTAAAATACAAGGAATGGTTATGAGTTTACCTGGATTGAATTTTCAGCTTGGCGAAGATATCGACGCCTTACGCGATGTGGTACAACAGTTTGCTGCAAAAGAAATCACCCCGCGTGCTGCCGAGATAGACAGTAGTGATGAGTTCCCCATGGATTTATGGCAAAAAATGGGCGATCTTGGTCTACATGGCATTACTGTTCCTGAAGAATATGGCGGTTCTGATATGGGCTATGTCGCGCATATGGTGGCGATGGAAGAGATTAGCCGTGCGTCTGCATCAGTGGCGCTGAGCTATGGTGCGCATTCAAATCTATGTATCAATCAGCTCAAACGTAATGGTAGCGAAGCACAAAAACAAAAGTATCTGCCAAAACTTATCAGCGGCGAGTTCATCGGTGCTTTAGCAATGAGCGAAACGGGCGCTGGCTCAGATGTCGTTAGTATGAAACTGAAAGCAGAAGAAAAAGACGGTAGCTATATTTTAAATGGTAGCAAAATGTGGATTACCAATGGTCCTGATGCCGACGTGATGGTGGTTTATGCCAAGACCAATCCAGAGCTCGGTGCTAAAGGCATGACCGCTTTTATCGTTGAAAAAGGCATGGAAGGTTTTGGCACCGCGCAAAAGCTCGACAAGCTCGGCATGCGCGGTAGTCATACCGGTGAGATGACCTTTAACAATGTCAAAATTCCCCGTGAAAATATCTTGGGCAATTTAAACGAAGGCGTTAAAGTCTTGATGAGCGGTCTCGATTACGAGCGTGCGGTATTGGCTGCAGGTCCTATCGGCATCATGCAAGCAGTAATGGATAACGTCGTGCCCTACATTCATGATCGTAAGCAGTTTGGACAAGCGATTGGCGAATTCCAGCTCATTCAAGGTAAAGTCGCAGACATGTATACTATCTTGCAAGCGGGTCGCAGCTTCTTATATACCGTTGGCAAAAACCTCGATATGCTAGACAAACGTGGTGCCGGTCATAGCCGAGAAGTACGTAAAGATTGTGCCAGTGTGATTTTATGGTGTGCCGAAAAAGCCACTTGGATGGCAGGCGAGGGCATCCAAATATTTGGTGGTAATGGCTATACCAACGAGTATCCGCTTGGTCGTTACTGGCGCGATGCCAAGCTATATGAGATTGGCGCGGGTACCAGTGAGATTCGCCGTATGTTGGTCGGTCGTGAGTTATTTAACGAGACTAAGTAGATATCTTTGGGTTAATAGTAAACTTTTATCCAAAATATCTGCTCTAAAATCTAAAAATGTGCTACGTTATGTATCCAATAGCGTGGCACATTTTAATGATTTGGATAAAAGACTTTTATATGATCAGTAAATTACACATTAAGCCAGTTTTTAATACAGCCTTTCACTTGTTAACCAATATAAAAGCTATCAGTACTTATAGTTTGTTAACTAGCCTACTTGCACTGTTTGCATTGACAGTAAGTATGACGCCAGCGCAGGCAGAGTTAGTTGATTTATCTGATTCAGAAAAAGTGATTCAGTTTTCTAGTCGAGACGCAAATTGGTTACAGCCGCCAAAATTTTCTTTTAATAAACGATCAGTCAGATGCTTAGATGAGGAAACTGGGGAACCTGTTAAGATTAGGAGGGAACAGAAGTTCGAAGTAACATTGGGGTTTCAGGTTGATAAGCAAGGTGAAATAACCAAAATATATGTCGAAAAAAGTAGTGGTAATAAGTGTTTTGATAGAAGGGCTGCTAGACAGGTTCAGACAGGACGTTTGATGCCATTTCTGTTGAAAGGGAAAGCAGTAAAAGGAAGGGCTAGTTTACCCATTACATTTAAATATCGAGCACACTAATTGGTGATAAGAGTTTTCTTTATAGTTTGCTCAAACCAAAAAAAGCAGGGCGCTTAAAACGTCCTGCTTTTTTATTGTTATTTGGTAAACATTCCAAACTATTATGACTGTTTTTCATGGTCAAAATAGCGTGCCAAACCATTTAATAATAAATCATCGCGAAGGCGGACTGGACGGTTGACGTGTTGGGCAATAATGGCAGCGTCACCACCGGTCATGATAATCTCAAAGTTAGGATGGCGCGTGCTAACCTCATTTATAGCCCCAACGATGGACAGCATAATTCCGCGATGTACCGCATCTTTGGTGGTAGTTCCTTGAGCGACACTATCAAAGGTGCCATTAGAGATGGTAATTTGCTTGGTACCAGAAAATAGCGACTCGCGTTGTAGATAGATGCTAGGGAAAATATAACCGCCCAAATGCTCAGCATGATCTATCAAATCAATCGTTACCGCTGTACCGCAGCCAATCACACACTGGCGTTTGGTCTTATCTACGGCGCCAAGCATTTGTAGCCAGCGATCACAGCCAAGTTGTTCATCATTATAAGCGCTCTTCATCAAGGCGTGCTTGGCATCGACATGGACAAACTCAAACGGAATATCAAGGCGACTGAGCGTCTCTGAAACTTTTATGTTGAGGTCGTCGCCGAGTACCGACGAGATCCCGATAAAATGAGGCGCATAACGCTCAAAGCGATCGGTCAGACCCATTAATAATTCAGCAGGCGCTTGCAAATGTTGCTTGGCATCATGCGAGACTATCTGTCCGATATCATCGGTTAGCCAGTATTTAAGGCGGGTGTTTCCAAGATCAAGCCAGAGCATAAATATCCTTATATAGAGTGACGTGATTTTCAACCATTAAGCTGATATTTGGTTCACTTTTAGTGCTCGTTAGGTAAGCGGTTTAAACTTGATAAATAACGTCGATGCGTCCAGTAAAAAGCGCAGAAATATTACCGTTATCTTGGCGTAATTGCAAACATCCATGTGTATCGATACCGCATGCATAACCCGTGATGCTATCTGTTTTGCCGTTATGTTCTTGAGTAACACGCAAGCGTAGTCCTGCCAATGCATCCATCGAGTCAAACTGTTTTAAGAAGCTGTCCAAATTATAGGTTTGACCAGTGGGCTTCTCTAAGCCCAAATGCTCAAAACGTGTCATCGCCGCCATTAACGCCTTGCTCATTTGCTGATAAAGCTCGCGTAAGCTTGGTAGACTGCTTGCTGGTGCTTTTGGCTCCAGTATCCGCTCGATATCCTGTAAGCTAATCGCTTGATAGCTCATGCCTTCACAGGTTTGCGCGGTGAGTTTCGGCGTCGCTTGTACATTGAGACCCACGCCCATCACTACGCCAACCAGCTTGCCAGCTTGGGTGACTGGTTCTATCAAAATACCTGCAAGCTTATGAAAAGGCAGGGTTTGGTTTGCTTTTTTATGTGTCTCTTTTTCAGATAAGTTCAATGCAGAATGATGCGAATAAAAACCTAAATCGTTTGCCCATTTTACCCCGATAGGTGTCAATCCTTGTGCACACAGTTGCTCATTTAGCACTTGAATAACTGGCATTTTAGCCAATTCAACGCCGATAATTAACGACAATAAACCGCTAATCGGCATATGCACTGGATAATATAACGACAGATAAACATTGCCACGCGGTGACTGCCACGAGCGCCCATGTTGCCCACGTCCTGCGCTTTGGGTTTCTGCAGTCAATAGATGCATTTCAGCAGCATTGAGCGTGCCATTCTGCACGTCTGCTATCAGCTGGCTATTGGTAGAGCCGCTACTAATAAGGTGGCGATGGTTGAGTTCAGGCAAATGATCGAGCACTAACGAATGAGGTAGGCCGTCAGATAAATGGGCGAGTGTTGGCATAAGTTTGGTCGATGTAGTTAAGGGAGCAAATGTAGCATTGGAAATCTTTGATATACTGAGCGACTGTTGCTAATAAAAACTGTCGCTAATAAACAGGATCAAATAGACAGCATAAAGATCAGTTTATGATTTGGCAAATGCAATTAAAAATGTGTTATATAAGTGATAACAAAATAAATAATTTGATGAAAGAGATGCATTATAAAAGGCTGATTGAATGATGTTATATGTATGGTTTGTGATTGCAGGAGCATTTGCTGGCGTTAGTGCGGGTCTGTTTGGGGTCGGTGGCGGTATGATTATCGTCCCAGCATTGGTGTGGATTTTTACCGCGTATGATTTTTCACCAGAAGTGGTCACCCATTTGGCCATTGGCACCTCGCTTGCGACCATTGTAGTGACCTCAATCAGCTCACTTACGGCGCATAATAAGCGCGGCGGGGTGCGCTGGGAAGTCTGGCGAAAAATGGCATTGGGTCTAGTCATTGGCAGTCTGGTCGGCGCGGGCGTCGCAGATATGATTGATGGCAAAGTGTTGCAAGCGCTTATCGGTGTTGGCGCACTATTAGTCGCCTTAAAAATGTTGTTCTTATCCAATAAAGAGCAGCTCGGTAAACCATTGCCATCTACTGGCGTACAGTTTGGGGCGGGTACTGGCATCGGTATGGCGTCATCTATTTTTGGGATTGGCGGTGGCAGTTTGACCGTACCGTTTTTAAACTGGGCAGGACTGTCGATGAAGCAATCGGTTGGGACGTCTGCCGCTTGCGGTCTACCGATTGCACTGGCGGGCGCGGCAGGGTTTGCATGGTTCGGTCAAGATGTCGCTAATCTACCTGAGGGCACGATAGGCTTTGTGCATATTTCAGGATTTTTATGTATTTCAGTGGTCAGTTTTGCGATGGCAAAAGTCGGAGCCAAGCTTGCCCATGTCTTACCTGCGCTGACGCTCAAACGTGCATTTGGCGTGCTCCTGCTATTTGCGGGCGGGCAGTTATTGTTAAGTGGAATTGGGGTGATTTAACTAAACCTTAATATTCGAGCTATTAAATTTAGAGTCTTGTTATGTCAATCAAAAAACACTTTATTGAATTTCTCTATTTAAATTTTCCAACTTTTTTAAAGTTGTTTGCTAATCGGTATTATAAAGAGAGAGCTAAACCAAGAATTCAACATCCTATCATTCATAAGTTTAATGATGAGTTTAGAATCGTTAGACA
>NZ_JBQSXN010000052.1:0-21913 GCF_052378235.1 Psychrobacter sp. AOP3-A1-26 | reverse complement strand
TTTATATAGTAAGTTCAATATAAAAGCCCTACAGCAGAACTGGTATACATTATTGCGGTAAAGGCTGACCCAGTGGTACGACCGTGCTGATATTTAGATTCAAGAAACCCAGTTTTCCTGCAATATCCATCACCCGCACCACTGACTGATGGGTCGCATTGGCATCCGCAGCAATGACAAATAGCATATCGCGATTACCACCTGCCTCTTGCTGTAGCATACTGGTAAGCTCAGCTTCGTTACTACTAGCAAGTGTAATGCCATTGACTAAGTAACTACCGTCTTCTTGTACCGCGACTTCGATGCTGTTTTTTTGCTCTGTCAACGCGACACCTTCTGCTTCAGGCAGAATGATATTTAAGCGGCTAAAGTGATTGAACGAGGTTGCCAGCAATAAAAACACAATCAAAAATAATAAACAGTCAATCATCGGCGTTAGATTAATTTCAAGTGGTTCAACGGTTGGTTTTCTAAAGCGCATATCACTCTCTTTAATATCATTGTTGCTGCTGTACTTAACGTAGGATTATCCTAACTTCGATACTGCTACTATGACAAATTAGCCGTTGCGACTTTACCTAAACCATCAATTGAATGTCTACCATCTGCATGATCATCAGACGATACGCTATTCTCAGACAAAGGTACATTAGGCTTATGACTATGCTCTATATGATTATGCTCTAATAATTGATAGTCATATAGCTCTTGAATCATAAGCCCTGCTTGGGTTTCAAACTGAGCATTGATATCAATAATACGGCGCTGAAAGTAACGATAAGCGACCAACGCTGGGATGGCGACAATCATACCAGCAGCAGTTGTAATCAATGCTTGTGACACGCCAGCGGCAAGCATCGTTGGGTCTTGCATCGCGCCATCGGTAATGGCCAAGAATGAAGAAATAATCCCCAATACCGTACCCAGCAAGCCCAGTAATGGAGCAATCGCCCCGATAGTACCCAGCATATTGATGTTTTTTTCTAATTGATGAACTTGCACGCTCGCCCGATTTTGCATATGCATGGTCATCGACTCTAAGCCATACTGACGATAAAGCAAACCAGTCGCTAAAATATCACCCAAAGCGGTCTTCTCTTTGACATTCATCAATTGCGTACGACCAATATCGCCGTTTTCACGCAGGCGAGTTATTAGTTGTTCGCGTAATCGTTTAGGTACGATTTTATTAAACTGCAAGGTATGGCTACGCTCGATAATAATCACTAACGCCAATATTGAACAAACCACAATAGGCGTCATCAACCAACCACCCGCTTTTACCAACTCCCACATACTGACTCTCTTTTAAGTTTTTATAAAAATAGGGGTCTTCAAGATAATTTTAATCCGCACTATGGATGTATTAATACCTTAAGCTTGCGCTTCTATATGCTTAACCAAGGCGGCGAGCTGTTCTTGGTTGTGGAAAAATATTTCGACGCTTCCCTGCCCGTCTTTTTTATGCTTAAGTTTGACCTCTGCTCCTAGCATGTCCGTCAGTCTCTGCGTTAAACGCTCAGCATCGCGAGATTGAGTTTGTTCGGTGCGACTGGGTTTGGGTGCAGGTTGCAAGATGGACTTAACGAGCTTTTCCGCTTCACGCACAGTCATACCACCATCGATAATTTTTTGGGCAATGATCGGTTGCTGCTCAGAGGATAAAGCTAAAAGAGTACGAGCATGACCCATATCTAAGGCGTTATTGGATAAGTGGTCTTTGACTGTGTCATGTAGCTGATTTAAGCGCAGTAGGTTTGATACGGTGGTCCGCGCTTTACCAACGACTTCAGCAATCATCGCATGACTCATACCAAACTCCGTATGGAAACGCTGTAATGCTGCGGCTTGCTCAATCACCGATAAATCTTCGCGCTGGATATTTTCAATCAAAGCCAGTGCGATAGCCAGCTCGTCTGATAAAGCACGTTCAATCGCTGGAATAACTGACTTACCAGCCATTTTTGCCGCACGCCAGCGGCGCTCACCAGCGATAATTTCATGAGTAACAAAAGCTTCACTCTTGTCTTCATTGGCTAATAATGGGCGAATAACGATTGGTTGCATCACGCCATGTTGCTCAATAGAAGACGCCAGTTCTGCAAGTGCCGTTTCACTCATATCGCGGCGCGGCTGGTATTTACCTGCTTGCAAGCGGGTCACATCGATTTGCACTAAGCTAATTTGGTCTTCTGATTGGCTATTTTCTGCCCCATTCATACGAGTTTTATTAGCTGCCATTTTACTTGTCGTACGCGGCGCACGTGCTTTACGCTGTCCACTGTCTTTTGGCTCAGAAGCCTCTGATTTAGCAGTTGTAGACTTTTCACTGGTCTTTGTACGATCAGTTTTAGTCGGCGTACTGGCGTTTACTATATTCGTGTCTAACGTTTCGGCAGGCAAAGTGTTGTCACTTGCCACCCTATCGTCTTGCAAGGCAGAGGCGGTAATTTGCTTTTCTTTTTTGATTGACCCCAATAAAGCATCCAAGCCTCTATTAGCAGCCAACCCTCTTTTCTTCGCCATGATTACCTATCCTCTAACGCTAAAATAAAAGCCAAATGATGTTAAATACGATGTAACAATGAATCTAATGTTTAAAGCTTAATGCTCTGCTATCTGGCTGATTGCTTGCTGCTATGACCGATTTCTTTTGCTGATGAGCAGTTACTTTTTCTCACACTATTATAACCAGCACTTTCTAATGACTTTGTTTGATGACTTCAGCTGCCAATTTTTGATAAGCACGCGAGCCTTTTGACCATCTTTCATACGCAATAACCGGCAAGCCATGCGCTGGTGCTTCTGCTAAGCGGATATTTCTTGGGATATGGGTTTTATACATAATATCACCGAAGTGCGCTTCTAGCTCGGCAGATACATCGCGAGCCAGTGTGTTGCGTGCATCGAATAATGTTCTTACCACACCACGAATATATAGCTTAGGATTCAGCTCGGTTAAACGCTCTATCGTTTGCGATAAATCAGCCAACCCCTCTAGCGCATAATACTCACACTGCATCGGAATAATCACCCCATCTGTGGCGACCAAGGCATTAATCGTCAGCAAGTTTAAGCTGGGTGCACAGTCGATAACCACATAATCGTAGGCAGGTTTTGCAGCCGCGCTTTGATCCTCAACCAACTCTGCCATCGCTGTTTTAAACAGCTCATGACTATTAGTTTTGTTCATTAAGGTGATATCCATACCCGCCAAATCACGATTGGCGCCGATAACATCAAACCCTGCTGGACTGCTGACAATGACCTCAGACAACGAGACACCATCAAGTAACACGTCGGCGATGGTCAATTCTAATTCGTTTTTGTCCACGCCCGTTCCGCTGGTGGCATTGCCTTGTGGGTCTAAGTCAATCAGCAGTACGTGCTTGCGCTTAGCAGCCAAGCTGGCGGTCAAATTTACCGCCGTCGTGGTTTTACCCACGCCGCCTTTTTGATTCGCAATGGCTATGATTTCCATACACTCACTCAATTTAATTAGGGTTTGTTACTGTTACTTGCTTACTTCATCTATCACAATGTTTGCCACTAAACTTTTAGGTTGCCACATTTGTAGGTTCTAGATACTAGGTCATTTAATTACGTACGTAAACTAGGTTCCACAAAAAAGACCTTTGCTGTTTCATGGTTGCTATTACCTAACCGAAAGGATGTTCATAGCTTAGACATTTTTATAAGACAATTCAATTAAATGACGACTATCATGCAAACGCGGTACTTTTAGCTTAATTGTCTTAATTTGCCATTCGTCATCAAGCGCTTGTAACTCATCATCGCTCGGGGCTTTACCTTTCATTGCGCATAGATAGCCGTTTTCTGCCAATCGTGGCTGAGCCACTTCAACAAAGTCGATCAAACTGGCAAACGCTCTAGAGGTAACCACATCATAGCTGGCTTCATGCGCCTCGATACGAGAGGCGATAGGCTGCATATTAGCCAAACCAAGCTCGCTGCTAATTTGTTTAATAAAACGGATTTTTTTCTGATTGCTATCAAGGGCAGTACATTGGCGCTCAGGCTGACAAATGGCGATAATCACCGCAGGCAACCCTGCCCCTGTACCGATATCTAACAGCGACCCTGACGGCAAATGGGTTATAATAGACAAACAATCAATCACATGTTTGATTAACGCTTCTTCTGGATTGGTAATCGCGGTCAGATTATACGCTTTATTCCATAATAAAAGCTGGTCTAGGTACAATAATAATGTGCGCTGCTGCGGTGCGCTTAAGGTCAGATCCAGCTCATTTATCGCTTGCGCCAAAATATTGGCCAGCGCTGGCAGTTGTGATCCAATCTTTACAAAGCCAGTTGGGTCAATACGAATATTACCCGTGCTAGCAGACGATGCGGTGGTTTTAGCGGAAGCTGACATACAACGAGTTATCCAGTTTTGACATGTGAACCGTCTATTTTATCATGCAGGCTGCCCATTGAATAGTTGCAGATTGCACCAATGTGAGACATCTTATACTATCTACGCTGGTATTGAGGCGTTATTGTTCTTTGATAATGTTAAATTTACTATTAAAGCGTACTGAACATTCACAGATATACCCCCTTCATTTTTTAAGACGATTTATCCGACGCCTATGACTGAACAGCCGCAAGCCCCTATATCTCACGTATCAAAAGACGCTAATAACATGGTAATACCGACCGCTGAATTGACAGCTACTAAACAAGCAACATCACATACGCTACATCCTACCTGTATTGAGGTTAAGCAACGCTGCCTTGTTAGCGCTGAGCAACTCAAGCGTTATAGCGAGCCGAATAATCTGCCAACAGACACACGGACGGCACCCGATTTGGATGTGGGCTTCGGTCAGCAGCGTGCACTCAAAGCTTTGCAGACGGCTTTGGACATCAAAGCCAGTGGTTATCATGTATTTGCTGCTGGTGAAAATGGCTTGGGCAAACGCACGATTATCAGCCGTTTATTACAGCGTATCGCTGCCGATGCACCGACGCCTGACGATTGGGTCTATGTGCATAATTTCACTGATCCGCGCACCCCACTGGCATTGCGCCTGCCGGCAGGTCAGGCTACGTTATTACAGCAACAAGTCAATCAATTATGGCAACAAGCCAAAAATCGGCTGAGCCAACGCTTTCGTAGCGATCAATATCAAAGCAAAATCGAAGCCATCAAAAATGATACCCATCAAAAAGAAAGCCACGCCTACGATGCCTTAAATGCTGAAGGCAAACAGTATGATTTAGCACTAACGTTCCGCTCCTTCGATAATAAAGCAATGTTTGTACATCCCAGCCAGCTTGCGACAGAAGGCAGTCATGTTGATGCTGGAGATAACAAAATATCTAGCAGCTATAAAAATAAATCAGCGATTGATAAAGGTAAGAAAGCCAATTCTCCTAACGACAATGACATTAATGTTGATGTTGAAAATAATGAGTACTGCAATAGTGAATACGAAGCTGAGTTGAGTAATTTTGCTCAAAAAAACCATATGCAAAAACGCCTGAGTCAGCTGACCATCGCTTTAGAGCAATTAGAAGACGAAGCCAATGATGCCATAGAGGCGCTGCATCGTAATATTGCACAACGAGCGTTACAGCCTTTATTTGCACCTATTTATGAGCAATTTACCGCTCACCCACTTATCGTCGACTATCTTAAGACGATATTGGCCGACATGATTACTCATGTTGAGCGCATCGTTAATGGTGATGATGAAGATTTTGTGGCGGCGGCATTAGCCACGACACCAAGCCGCTATACGGTCAATATCATTGTCAGCCATACTCCTGACAGCGGTGCACCCGTCATTTTTGAAGACTTACCCACTCATTTAAACTTATTGGGTCATGTCGAGCAAATCACCCAATTGGGGACAGTAACCACCGATGTCAGCATGATTCGAGCGGGTGCTCTACACCGTGCCAATGGCGGTTATCTATTATTAGAGGCCAGCCATTTACTTGAGCATCCTTATGCATGGCAAGGTCTTAAGCGCGCCTTACAGTCACGTAAAATAAAGCTCTCCAGCCTCGAGCAAATGCTGACTTTAACGGGTAGTTTGTCGTTATCACCAGCGCCAATAGATCTTGATATCAAGGTGATTTTGTTAGGCGAAGCAGACTTATATTATGAATTACTAGAGCTTGAGCCCGAATTTGATGCAGTGTTCAAAGTACGTGCCGACTTTCATGATGATGTTCCTCGCAGCCATGAACACGAATTGGCACTGGTTGCAAAGATGGCCGATATCATTGATTACGCCAACCTATATCCATTTGATCGTAGTGCACAAGCTGCCTTGCTCGAATATTTAAGCTTACAAGCAGAAGAGCAAGACCGACTCAGCCTACACAGTGATTTATTGATTAAGCTATTGCACGAGTCTAATCGCCATGCACGTTTGAGTGGCGAAGATATTGTCGATGCCCACCATGTCACACAAGCCATCGACGATATGGATGAACGCTCAGGATACTTACGCGACTTATATTGGGATGAGCTCAAAAACGGTCAGCAGCTTATCCAAACTCAGGGTTTTGCCGTTGGACAAGTTAATGCGTTAACGGTAGTCAGTTATGCCGATAGCGAGTTTGGTATGCCAGCCCGCTTGACTGCGGTTATTCAGCCAAACATCGGCACTGGTGAAATACTCGATATCGAGCGCGATGTCGATTTAGGCGGTAGCTTACACGCCAAAGGTATGCTGATTATGACCAGCTACTTACGCGCCTTATTTAGTCAGCATCATGCGTTGAACTTTAGCGCGTCACTTGCTTTCGAGCAAAGCTACGCCCATATCGATGGCGATAGCGCCACGGTCAGTGAAGGCTGTGCGCTACTATCTGCCTTAGCAAATGTGCCAATTAATCAATCCTTTGCCATTACTGGCTCGATGAATCAGCTTGGTGAAGTACAAGCAGTAGGCGGTATTAATGCCAAAATTGCAGGCTTCTTTGATGCTTGCCGTGAGCAAGAGCTGACCGGACAACAAGGCGTCGTCATCCCGATGGCCAACGTCAAACAATTAATGGTACGCGATGATATCATTGCTGCCGTTAAAGCAGGCGAATTTCATATATATGGCGTACATACGCTGAGTGAAGCGCTAACCTTGATGACCGGCTTACCTGTGGATACGATGAATAAAAAAGATCGCTATCGCAAAGACACACTATTTGGCAAAGTCTTAAGCCGTTTAATGCTGTGGGATGAAAACCAAAATAGCGATGACGACGAAATAGACGATAAAAAATCAAAAAAGAAAGACAAAAAGAAGCGTAAAGCAAAACGTCAAAAAAAAGAGGATAAGAAAGAACAGCGTAAAAGAGAGAGATAAAGGCACAATCAAGGATGACCATCTCTAGACGTCACTGTCATTTTCTGCGATGATAATCTGTTGCTTATCTGCTCATAACCAATGAGCAACCCGTAAAAAAACTGACTCGCGATTTTATAAAGGCTATCTTTTCATGACTGAACATCACACTGACGCCGATAACCTAGATACCCTCCAAAATCAAGCTCACACGAGTGCTGATGTGCAAGCACCCATTTTAGCGGATGAAAGTAGTAATACCGAAGGAAATGTCAGCGATAATCGGCATGGTGCGGCAACGACGGCGCGGCAATGGCAAGTGTTATCGCAGCTACAGCGTAATCGCTGGGTCGGCACCACGCATATTTATGAGCAGCTAATATTGGCAGGTTTCGATATCAGTCTACGGACTGTACAGCGTGATTTAAACGCCCTAGCCAAACGCTTCCCTATCGAAAAAAACAACGCCAATCCTCAAGGCTGGCGCTGGTGCGATGATGCCCCACTGCAAAGTTTACCGCATATGAATTTATCACAAGCAGTTGCCTTTAACATGGTCGAAGCCAATCTAACCCAGCTACTACCACCCGTTATTTTAGATGAACTATTCCCTTGGTTTGACTTAGCACGGCGTCAGCTCAAAAACAGCAAAGTGACCCATTCTTGGATTGATAGAGTACGTATCGAACCTGCCACTCAGCCATTAATCGCCCCGCATATAGATTTGAATAGCAAAGATAATATTTATCATGCGCTATTTTATCAATTACAAATTAAGGCCTGCTATACTCGCAGTAATAAGTCGCAAGCCAGCGAATATATCTTAAACCCCATCGCGATTATCCAACGTGGCGTGATTATTTATCTACTGGCCACTCGTACCGATGACCCAGAACTTATTATTCGCACCTTTGCCTTGCATCGATTTGCCAGCGTTGAAATACTCGATAGCGCAGCACAAACGCCTGTTGATTTCCAACTTGATACTTATTTGGACGCGGGCGGCATGGGCTTTAGCCACCCACTATTCGGTGAGCTGCCTGACCGTGGTAAAAACACCGCCATTGAGCTGCAATTTACCAAACAAGCGGGCAAAAGCCTGACTGAAAGCAAGCTCAGTGACGACCAAATTGTCACGTCTAATGAAGATGAAACCCTGACCATTCAAGCAACGGTTAATCTCACTTCACAGCTGGTCTGGTGGTTGCGTGGTTTTGGCAATGGTTTATTGGACGCCAAGCCTGAGTTGTTACATCAAGCGGTGTTGGAGCAGTCATTAAATAAAAAAGCACTAAATGACAAGTAATCGCCAATAATAACTAACGGTAATGACACTCAAATTCAACCGTATTCACACTGCTACAAGCATTTAAAAAATTGAGAATAAAATAAATAAGGAATATTATGTCGACCACTGCCCCATCACCATTACTTTCAGACAGTTTAAGAGGATTGGGTTTAGAGGCGAGAACCTTATTTTTTGCGCTAAATTATGAATTTACGAAGATTGAGCCAAAAGGGATTTTTAAGCGCTTTAAAAAAAACCAAGGCGCGATTGATATTGATTTGGCTTGTGTGCTGTATGACGAAAACTGTACCATGACTGATATCGTTTGGTTCAAAAAATTACGCGATAAAGCTGAATCAATTAAGCATCAAGGTGACAGCCTGAATGGTAAAGATCGCGGCGAGCAAGCAATGTACCTTGCACCGCTTGATCAAGAGCAAATAAGGTTGTATTTAGAAAGAGTCCCAGCACATATTAGCCATATCGCTTTGATAGCCAACTCATACCATGGTCATCCATTTTCTAGAGTCAAAAAAGGCGAGATTCATTTGAGCGATGATGAGGGCAATCGTTGTTTTGAAGTCAACCTAAAGCAACTCCCGCGTGATTGCACCACGCTTTGGGTGGCACATTTGCGCCGAGAAGTCGATGACTGGCATTTAACATTACAAAACCTACCGCTCCCTGCCGAAGATTTAGCAAGCGCGGCGCAAGAAGTGGCGCATGAATTGGCACGCGTCCTTCCTATCCCACAAGGGGTATAGCATCAATAGGTGATATATTTATTCATAAAATATGAATAACTCAATATAAAAAAGGGTGTGACGTTATGAAAACATCGCACCCTTTTTTATGTTTCTAATCTATTTAAAATCCCAAGTAATCACTATAATCAGTGAAAAATAAAATCGATACATCACGTACTGCAGGTACCGTTTTTTCTAGCTTGCTGTGCCTACGCAGACAGAGGCTACAAAAAAACTATACCAGCAGTATCGTAGCGTTTTTAAAGTATTTTAACTATATAAAAAATATTACAGTGGCTCACCACAATGCGGACAAAAATTCTTTTGTCGCACCTCCACCTCTTTTTCGCGGCGTTCAAGCTCTTGCTCACGCAAAACTTGTAAAACAATACCTTGCGCTTGTTCTTTATCTAATCCCAGCTCGCGGCGAATCTTATCAATCATCATCTGATTCTGTACCAAATCAAAATCGCTATCAATCAGCTGCTCTCGAAAGTGTTGTTCAAGCTCTTCACGACGTTGGGCAAGCTCGCTTGCTAAACCTGTGGCGAGAATACCAGCAGGTAATGCCGCTAGACCCACACCCAAGATGGTAATAATAGCACCTAGTATCTTACCAGCATTGGTAATGGGTGTGACATCACCATAACCCACTGTCGTGAGTGTCACCACAGCCCACCACATCGCTTTAGGTATCGATTCAAATTCTTCTGGCTGGGCATGGTTTTCTACCAAATAAATACCACTAGATGCCGTCACAATCATAATAATTAAAATAAAAACAACTGCTTGAAATGAGCCTTTTTCTTTACTAATGACCACCAATAAAATACGTAATGAGGCAAAATATCGGGTGAGCTTCAGAATCCGAAATAGACGCAAAATACGTAAGAAGCGTAAATCAATACTGACAAAGAAGTTTAAGAATGCGGGTGCAATCGCAATAATATCAATTAACGCCGAAGGGCTTTTTAGCCATTCCCAGCGCTGACGCCATGTTGTATTGTCCGGCTTGGCTTCTGCGACACTCCACAATCGTAGTAAATACTCGATGGCAAACACAACGATAGAGAAATTCTCAAACCAAGTAAAATAACTTTGGTAAGGGTAATACCAGCTATCAACTGACTCAGCAATCACTGCCGTGACGTTAGCCATAATCAAAAAAATCAGAAAATAATCAACGTAACGGCTAAACCACGTATCATGTTCATCATTTTGCAGAATATTATAAACAAAAAGTCGCAAGCGCCGTATAGATTGGAATAGCATGCAGTCCCTATGCGGTGAAACACCGTTCTAAAATTAATAGAATAAAGCAGCCTCACATAATAGGACACTGGCACTCGGTTACAAGAAGCAGGTCTATCAGTAGGTAGTTCGAAGCAAGCTCTCTAAAAGTGCTCACAACCATGAAACTGGCTTATGAAGAATGTAAGTGATTATACAAAATTTAAGAAATAAATACAGACGGCTATTAGCAATATAGTTGCCACTATCATAAAAACCAATCGTAAAAACTTCTCCTCAACGTGTAACTGCTGGGTGATATTCTGGGTGGGTAGCAAAAACAAATGACACTCTGGACAACAAGAATCTATTTGATGCAATACCTTTGTAGAACGGGCATTCTCACAGCGTAGAGGAGGAGAGTTGCTACAATAACCAAACATAAACCATTACTCCGCTTCTTATCTCACTATCAATGCTATTCGTACCATAGTAGATTCACTCTGAAACCGAAACAGTGCTATTTATCTAACTACAATCGTATCGCTTTTATTTTGAACCGACTATAAGTAGGTAGGAGGTTCCGTTTAAAACCCATACCTCAATAACCCCAAAATGTCATGACACCCTCTTAAAAGTCAGATGCCACACATCACGACTATTGCTTCAAAAAACTCAATACATGCCAGTATTAGGGTCTATTGAACCTTCACAAATAATCTTTATTGTAATTTATGGGATAAAAACCCTTTAAACATGCTTATAACCTTACAGAAAGTATGGTTATGTATTATAATAGAGCTACAATGTTACAGATTAGGGGCTGTATAGAATTCAGCTAAGGAACTGACAGAGACTATTTTTTAGGCAATTCGACGCCAAAAATAGTAAGTTTAGTTATTCTAAGCGCGATAGTTTTGGCTATGAAGTGGCAAAAAATAGTCCTGTTCCTTCGGACTGATGCTAAAATCGCCCCAGACGTTGTTGTAAATCTAGCTAAGGTCTCGACATTACCTTCGATTTACGCCTAGTCTGGAATTATTTTAGCGATCAGCAGTCCTAATAGATGAATTCTATACAGCCCCTAATCAATAATCATAACATTGTGTATCGGTAACTAATGCCATCCCTCATTAGAAAAGTACCGATAATCCTCTATTACGTTAAGGACCTAAATGATGAAACTACAATCCCTAGTTTTAGCAGCTGCTACTGCACTTACTATGACCACTGCTTTTGCAGTTCCTGCTGGTACTTGGTCGGTTGCTGCTGGCGCCCACATGGTTGATCCAAAAAGCGACAATGGCACATTGGCAAACGGTGCGTATTCTGTAGACGTTGATGATGATATCCGTCCAACCATTAGTGGTGAATACTTTGTTGCAGACAATATCGGTGTTGAATTGCTAGCGGCGATTCCTTTTCATCATGACATCACTTTAACTGATGCTAATGGCGACAAGGTCGATGCTAAAACGCAGCATTTACCCCCGACTCTATCTTTACAGTATCACTTCGATGGCTATAATATGCCTATGAACGTGAAGCCATTTGTTGGTGTGGGTGTTAACTACACAACGTTCTTTAAAGAAAGAATCTATCTTGATAACGGTAACGACTTAAATATCAAAGATAGCGTAGGTGTTGCTGGACATATCGGTCTGGACATTCCATTTGCCCCAACTGAAGCGTTCCGTATCGATGCCCGCTATATGGACATCAAACCTGACGTAGAGTTAAATGGTGGCGACATTGGTTCTGTTGACATCAGCTCTTGGGTATATGGCGTTGCTTTTGTTAAAACTTTCTAATATAACATAAAGTAATGTGAATAAAAAAAGCTGGCTTAATCGCTGGCTTTTTTTGTGCCTGACATTTGAGCGGCAAACATCAAGCATAAAAAAGACCATCCGTAGACAGTCCTCTTATTGCAAATAAATTTAGTAAAAACAATTCTTATAACAAAATACGGCGTGGATCAGCCAGTAAGGTTGCAATATAGCGAGTAAATACGGCCGCATCTGCCCCATTAATCACACGGTGATCGTAAGATAATGACAGCGGCAACATGAGACGTGGCTCAAAGGTTTGCTTAGTAGCATTCCAACGTGGCTGCATACTTGCCTCGGACACACCCAAGATACCCACTTGTGGCCAATTCACTAATGGCGTAAAGGCTGTGCCACCTAAATTTCCTTGGCTTGATATGGTAAAGCTCGCGCCTTGCAAATCTTTGGTACTGAGTTTTTTATCACGAGCTTTTACCGCAAGCTCACCGATTTCAATGGCGATTTGCTTAAGACCTTTGTCTTGCACATTTTTGATAACAGGTACGATAAGCCCGTCATCAGTTGCCACCGCAATACCCATATTGACGCTTTTGCGTAAAATAACTTGGGTATTGTCATCGCTTAAATGGCTATTGAAGCGTGGATGCTGGGTCAAGGCATAGGCGGTTGCTTTTACCACAAATGCCAAGATAGTGAAGCCGATACCTTCCGCCTTCATACCGCCTTTTAGTTCACCGCGTAGCTTTTCCGTCTCAGTGATATCAGACAAATCAAACTGGGTCACTTGTGGCAACAAGGTATTGTAGTTGAGCTGCGGTATCGAGACTTTTTGTAGACGGCTGAGGTCTTGGGTCTCTGTTTCACCCCAAATATCAGTATTACTCATATCAGGTAAGCTTGGTAGACTCGATGTAGCCACATTACCACTGGCAGGTGCTGCTTTTTGAGTACTTAAGCTTTCTTTCACATGGGCAAACAGATCTTCTTTTAGGATACGATCGTTCAGTGCTGTACCACTTACCTGCGTGATGTCTACACCTAACTGACGCGCCAGCTTACGTACGGCTGGACCTGCATATACATCGACCAGCTTTTCATTGACTTGTGATTCTGTCAGCTTGTCATTTTTCTGACTGGTTGCAGCAGGTGTTTTAGGTTTTGCGGCTTGCTTTGGCTCGCCAGTCGTTTGCTTATCAGCCTTACCAGCTTTATCATCTGATTTGGCCGTGGTTGGCGCTTCTGACTCAGCCGCATCTGCCTGAGACTCACTTGCATCATTAGTATCGTTTGCATTTTCTGCACTACTAACAATAACGATGAAATCTTGACCGTTCGCGACCATATCGCCCGCTTCAACCAGTATTTTCTCGACCTTACCTGCTTGTGGAGCAGGCACTTCAACCGAGGCTTTATCAGACTCAATCAGTAAGATTGACTGATCAGCACTGACGATATCGCCAACAGCAATCATAATCTCAGCGACTTGCGCTTCATCAACACCTAAGTCTGGTAATGCATGAGTCGTTGCCTTGCCAGCGTTAGACGCCGGCTTTTCAGTAGGCTCTGACGGCTTTGATTCAGTTGTAGTAGGCTCAGGTTTTGTTTCCGGTTTAGCAGCTGTGCTTTGTTGTTCATTTGCTTCTTGCTTTTCATCAGCAGCGCTATCGTCATTGCTTTCTATACTTTCAAGCTCAATCAGCACCATACCTTCGCTAACTTGGTCACCAACAGCAACGCTGATTTTGGTGACTTTACCAGCAGCCGAGCTTGGTACTTCGACCGAGGCTTTGTC
The DNA here is from genome assembly GCF_052378235.1 of Psychrobacter sp. AOP3-A1-26. Taxonomy (NCBI): domain Bacteria; kingdom Pseudomonadati; phylum Pseudomonadota; class Gammaproteobacteria; order Moraxellales; family Moraxellaceae; genus Psychrobacter; species Psychrobacter sp. AOP3-A1-26. The sequence continues at coordinate 7,742 of NZ_JBQSXN010000052.1, read as the reverse complement.
AGACTCTAGTAGAATGATGTTGTCATCTTTGGCGATGACATCACCTACTTCTACCATAATTTCGCTGACTTCGGCGCTATCAACACCCAAATCGGGGGCTTTAATGTCCATAGTTTATCTCCTTGTCTTATGGTTATTATTCTTTGACATCACCATCATTGAGTAAAGTTGCATCCGCTTGGTCTTCAGCACGACCTTCATTACTGATTTCATCATCGTCTTCGGCGACAAACTCAGGAACAGGATTCGGATTTACATTACCAGGAGCTGGTGCATCTGGAGAATGGTCATAATACGGCTGCTGCTGCCATGCAGGTGGATGATCAATATCAATATTCAAGCTTGAAATAGCATCTTTTACTAAGCGCATTTCTACTTCGCCTTCATCCGCTAAGCGTTTAAGCGTTGCGACAACAATATGTGCGGCATCAACGTTAAAGAAGCTACGTAATTGCTCACGCGAATCAGAACGTCCATAACCGTCAGTACCAAGCGTGGTATAAGGGCGGCTATCTGGTAACCATGCACGGATTTGCTCTGAATAATTGCGCATATAGTCAGTGGCAGCTACGACGATACCTTTGTGCGGTGCTAATTGCTCAGTAACCCATGGCACGCGCTCTTCATCCATTGGGTGCAGACGATTGTAGTCATCACAAACCATACCATCACGAGTCAACTCGTTGAAGCTGGTCACACTCCAAACGTTGGAGGTGATATTAAATTCGTCTTTTAATATCTTCGCGGCTTTTTGTACTTCGCGCAAGATAACCCCAGAACCTAATAGCTGTACTTGGGTTGAACCATTATCCTCTAACAAGTACATACCACGTTTGATGCCTTCTTCTACGCCTTCTGGCATTTCAGGCTGCTCATAGTTTTCATTCATGAGTGTCAAGTAATAATAGACGCGCTCACCTTCGCCATACATACGGCGTAGGCCATCATGCATGATAACTGCTAGCTCATAACCAAAGCATGGGTCATAACTGACACAGTTAGGCACCACGTTGAACAAGATTTGTGAGTGACCATCTTGATGCTGCAAGCCTTCGCCGTTAAGTGTTGTACGACCCGCCGTTGCACCTAATAAGAAACCTTGCGCTTGACAGTCGCCTGCCGCCCAAGCCAAATCACCCACGCGCTGGAAACCAAACATTGAGTAATAAATGTACATTGGAATCATCGGTAACGCGTTCACAGAATAGCTGGTTGCTAACGCCATCCATGTACTCATGGCACCCGCTTCGTTGATGCCTTCTTCTAGCATATGACCGTCGATGGCTTCTTTATAGCCCATCAAGGCTTCGCTATCCTCTGGGGTATATTTTTGTCCAACTGCAGAATAAATACCCAATTGACGGAACATACCTTCTAGACCGAAAGTACGCGCTTCATCAGGTACGATTGGTACGACGCGATCTTGGATGTCTTTGTTTTTTAGCATCGCTGCTAATAAACGTACAAACACCATAGTAGTCGACTGCTCTTTACCGTTACTGCCTTTTAGCACCCGATCAAAAATAGACAATTCAGGGATATTTAAAGGAATATGTCCACTGCGACGGTTTGGCAAATGACCACCTAATGCTTCACGGCGACCTTTGAGATACTTCATCTCCGCTGAACCTTCCTCAGGGCGATAAAATGGTAGCGTCTCTAACTGCTCATCGGTAAATGGCAAATCAAAACGATCACGGAAATACATCAAACCTTCTTGATCCAGTTTTTTGATTTGATGCGATTTATTGACCGCTTGAGTTTGGGTCGATAAACCATAACCTTTGACGGTTTTCACCAGAATTACTGTCGGCTGACCTTTGGTTTTCATCGCTTCACTAAAGGCAGCATAGACCTTCATTGGATCATGACCACCACGGTTTAGACGTGAAATATCTTCATCAGAGAGCGCATCAGCCATCTCTTCTAACTCAGGATATTTACCAAAGAATGCTTTGCGCGTAAATTCAGGGGTACGGGCTTCATATAGCTGATACTCGCCATCGACTACTTCTTCCATACGATGCTTGAGCACACCCGTTTTATCATTGGCAAGCAAGCTATCCCACTTACCACCCCAAATAACTTTAATCACACGCCAGCCTGCACCGCGGAATACTGACTCTAGCTCTTGGATGATTTTACCGTTACCACGGACTGGACCATCGAGGCGCTGTAGATTACAGTTAATCACCCAAATCAGGTTATCTAGTTTCTCACGACCAGCGAGAGAGATGGCACCCAAGCTTTCTGGCTCATCGGTTTCGCCATCACCTAAGAAGGTCCAAATCTTACGACCTTCTTTTTCTAGCAAACCACGGTTTTCCATATAGCGATGTACATGCGCATGGTAAATAGACATGATTGGGCCCAGACCCATCGATACCGTTGGGAACTGCCAATAATCAGGCATGAGGTATGGATGCGGATAGCTTGACAAGCCCTTACCGCCAACTTCACGACGGAAGTTATCGAGCTGATCTTCGGACAAGCGACCTTCTAAATAAGAACGCGCATAAATACCTGGTGCTGAGTGACCTTGATAATAAATCATGTCACCACCGAAATGGTCACTGGCCGCACGGAAAAAGTGGTTAAAACCCGTCTCATAAAGCGTGGCACTAGAGGCGAATGTCGCTAAGTGACCACCCAAATCGTCATCATTTTTATTGGCGCGCATGACCATTGCTAGCGCGTTATAACGAATCAAAGCACGAATTTTACGCTCGATGGTCAAGTCACCAGGGTACATTGGCTCATCTTCAACCGCGATGGTATTGATATAAGCTGTATCCAAACGGTTAAACGGCAGCCCTTCTTGTACCGCCATGTTATACAAAGATTTTAGCAAAAACTGCGCCCGGTCTTTGTCTGCATGTTTGAGTACGGACTCAAAAGCGTGTAGCCATTCCTGTGTTTCGGTGCTATCAGCATCCTTATAATAATTCATCTGTGTTAATCCTTTTTTGTCGGTCAGCCCTGCACGATGACAGGGTGTTATTAATTGAATAGTGTGTAACGAGATATCGGACTGCTTATGACTTCCTTGTTAGGCTCAAGCATTCCGTTGTCTTATGCGGAGTATATACAGCTAGGTTATACAAAATAATAGCACTGTACATTAACATATCTTTTGGATAAGCATAATTATAAAATAGAATATACACTTAACTGTGTCTATTCAGTCATTAAATGATTATGGCAGTCTATTATAGGCGCTTATGCAGTAATTGTTTATAGCGATAAGAAAATGATGATATGACATGTATTTTTAAAATAAATATCGATTAGTGATTGTATGAATAATTGTTGTTAAAAATCTTAACATTATATTTACTATTATACCCTTAACAAGGATGCTAGCAGTCGCCTTACTCGACCTTTCGTCTCATTTGCTCTTTATTTACTTGAAAACAACCGCACATATGGTTAAATTCAATCTTTATATATCATGCCATTATATAAGCTAAAGCATATACTATGTTTATAGAGCTAGGGCGTGTCCTCATTTTGAAAATGGTAATAAAAATGAGATAAATTGCTGTCAAACAAGGAAAATAGCACAGATAATATTAAGATATTGGCAAGCTATATGACGCAGTCTGGCAAGATTTAGCCATTTTTAGCCCATTCAGTTGATTTTGTTCAGATTGAGAATATGCCCTAATGTGAACGTGCTATCAAATAAAATAAGGTGCGTAATTATGAGGCTCAATAGCTACTTAAAACATAAATATACTTGCCCTGCCAATCCAAACAATGCTCAAGATCCTGCCAATCATAAAAAAGTAATAGCTTCTCTGTCGGCGCGCTCTATTTCTCATACTGAACGCAGATTATATATTGCTTAGCACAAAATTCAGGGCGCTCTATCTAATAGTAATGGTTTACGCAAGGAATATCATATGAAAAATCTTAACCCTTTACGCAGCGCCTTATTAGCTAGCTTAGCGTCGGTATTATTAAGCACTGCTCATGCTGATGATACTCTAAAAATGGATTTGACTGCCAGTCAAGTTACCAAAAACACCGAGGGTCAGACTTCTTATTTACCTGTTCGTAATGCTCCAGCGGGCACGGTCATTCAGTACAAAGCGACCTATACTAATACTATTAATAAAAACATCAATGACTTGGCGGTTACTTTACCTATTCCAGCCAATATGACTTTTACTGGTGAAGTCAGCCCTGCCAGTGCTCAGGCCAGTATCGATGGCAAGAACTATGCCGATATACCATTGCTGCGTAAAGTCGATGGCAAGATAGTCAAAATCCCATTTTCTGAATACCGTACCCTGCGTTGGAATATTAAGCTATTGCCGGCACAGAAATCTGCAGCCGTAGCGCTTAATACGATCGTTGACTAACACGCTTTTTAATTAAAGGGTGGGGTTCTAACAAGCATGCTGACATCATTATTTCCTCAGCATACTTTTTGATACACCACCAGTTTGACGAAGACTTATTCAGACGTAACAATCCATGCAAAAACAAACGTTTGGTATAGCCTCTCTACATTATAATATCACCGTATTGTCGTGCTATCATCTGACCCAATGCGGGCGTTATCGCGCTGTCAATAATATTAAATCATAGAGACCGTTTAATAAGCGATAAAACCAGTCCCAAATCAGTGTTAACGATATAATAGACTATATCAGCTTATTACAAGGTTTTTTATTATGCTTCCTACTATTATCAAAGTAGCCACTTATAAACGCTCTATTTCTACCGCAGTGTCCGCTGTATTGTTATTGTCGGCTGCGGGCTGCGTATCCACTCCCTCTACTACTCAAAGTAGCACTGATATGGATACTATGAAAACCGCCACTCATTGTGAGGCACAGCTACCTACTCATTCTACTAACAAAGACCAAAACATCCAGCAGCGCACGATGAACTGTATGCTGAATCAATTAAAAGAGTACCAGCAAGCAAACAAGACAGCACACCAGCAGTATCTTGCTTATAAAGCACAAGCTTGGTTGAATTATGCCTCTCATCAAGACAGCATCAATAGCCGCTCACCTGCTGATACCTATGCGTTGCAAACAGCAGAGACTATATTACGAGCACTAAAAGATGGCACTGCTAAAGATATCGCCTTATATCAAGACATTCCCTCTATGTCAGCGTTAATGCGACCTGACCTGTGGGCAACCATCAGTGCCCTAAAAGACAGCGACGGTATAAACTCAGCACCACGCGAAATTGCCTTCAGTGAAGTTACTTTGATTTGGGCCGCTACCAATCAATGCGCACGTAGTGAACGCGACTCAGGAACTCACTTTCGCAAAGCAGATCGTTGGCTTGAGCAGGCACGCGAGGCCTATGTTAATAACCATAACTCAGAAACAAACGTCGCTTTGCAAGCGCTTATCGTACGTTATTATGAGCTATATTCACCCTTAAGTTCAGTTGAAGACACTTGTAGTGGACAAGTACTACCGACTATCGATAGCAAATAAACATATAGTTAAAATACTTTAAAAACACTACGATACTGCGGGTATAGTTTTTTTGCAGCCTCTGTCTGCGTAGGCACAGCAAGCAAGAAAAAACGGTACCTGCAGTACGTGATGTAGCGATATTACTTCTCACTGACTATATCAATATAAAAACAGTTTCTTAATCAGAAACTCGCAATAAAAAAGCCGACAAATATGTCGGCTTTTTCTATATTTAGCGCACTGTTTTTTGGACTAAATCAGCAAGGCATTAACGGTTTTTACGCGGTAGCTTTTCTGGTAAGTAGCAACGTAAGTAAGCGATAAATGCCGTATTTGCTTCTTGAATATAATCAGTGGTGATGCTTTGATGACGGCGATAAGACAAGGTAAAGATAGCATTAACAATGCTATAAGCCACCAATAATGTATCTTGAATATCATCAAAACTTGGCATTTCATAACGCTCTGATAAGCGCTTATAAACCAAATCAACGATTTGATGATCTATATCTTCACCAAAGCTATCACCTTCGAAGTCTGGCGTGTTGGTGTCATAAATGAGCTTGGCTTTGGTCTCATCATTATGAAATATCGTGACACACTGCTCGATAAGAGCAATTAAGTAGCCTTGCCATCTATCATAATTGCCAATATCAACAGTTTCTACCATCTCTAATATTTCAATCGCATTCAAAAAGCGCAATGCTAAAAATATTGCTTCGATATTTGGGAAAAAGTGATAAGCAGAAGCCCTTGGAATTCCTGCTTCTTCACAGACAGCAGCCAAGGTAATATCATTAATCGCTTGTGTTTCACTCAGTTTTTTGGCACCAGCAAGCAGTTTTTGACGGCGCGCACGGCCTTGCTGGCTAGTGAATTTAAACTTATTGGGTACCAATTTTTTTGCCAGCTCAGAATCTACCAACACATCTTCAATCTTTTCGTCTCTATTTTCACTCATCATAAGCCTCTTAATGTTGCACCCTGTTTTACAAATATAATCTACAATGGGGTAGTATTTATCCTAAATTGAAGGACTATTGTAAGCCAATAGTATAAAGTCGATATTAGCATTACTACGCCCAATGGAGAGGCATCATAAACGCTTGTAACGTATCAAGCAAGGGAGATAAATGGGTTAAAAATCATATATTGATTAACACTTTAATAGCGCTAATCATTCAATGTTATAAAATTAATCATTGAGTTTAATTTTAGCTCTTATAATACCATGATCGATGACTCTATCTGCATAGTCCCATTTCAAATGGTCATTAAAATAGTCTACTCGCTCTACCTGACCAAGCGAAAACTTACTATCCGGCAAAAACTCTTCTGAAACAAATAACTGGTCGATAACTTCTGGCATACCTTGATATATATGGGTATATGCCACATCCTTCATCCAACCATAACGAGCTTGAATACGAGCGGCATCGAATAGTGCCACGTCACGCATACTTTTGTCATAGTTGACCTCACCTGTTTCGGTCATCAGCTGAGTGGTTACACTACCAGTAACATCATTCATATCACCCAATAAAATCAATGGTTCACGCGTGTGGTGTAAACGCTCAATGATAGACATACGGATGGAGGCGGCTTCTGCTGCGCGCATACATAAACTGCGCAGTTTGGCACGAACGCGGATGTTTGGATCATCCATATCTTCTATCAAGCTTCCATTGTCATCACGTAAGAAAAAAGCACGCTTGCTTTTTAGATGTGCGGTAATAATAGTGATTGGCTGACCATAGGCATTGACACGAACTACCAATGGTGGGCGATTAAAGCGTTTATAAGGGCCAATATCAGGAATATCAATCACTGCCTTTGGCGCAACTTCTTCCAACGAGCTGACCTCTAATTGCTCAAAGCGGCTAATGATGCCAACGGCAGGTGTGTCCTGCGCCCCCTTGCCTTGTGTATAAGGGCTGGAGCTGTCATTACTCGCCAGCGGAATCACGACATGTTCCGGCTCAAATCCTAATGAGACAGCCAATGCTTCAAGTGCATCACTGTCCCACACCTCTTGTACTGCAATGATGTCAGCGTGGGCTTTTGCCAATAAATCGGTTATACCGTGTAGCTTATGCTCATATTCTTTATTGCTATAAGCTGGCGCATTGGGATAATAAAGTCGATCAGGATTTGCAAAATTTAGTAAGTTAGCAGTCGCTATATAAAATTGCTTCTTGTTATCTACTGTATTCGTTGTCATAAACTACCTATTATTATTTTCAATCACTGCTTTTGATTCTTATTATTTTGGACTATTTTTAATTACTAAAT
>NZ_JBQSXN010000051.1:0-22504 GCF_052378235.1 Psychrobacter sp. AOP3-A1-26 | reverse complement strand
ATAGGGCTATAAAAATAGCAGCAAATATCAGCAATATAAGCATTGCCTGACACGTATTTCATACAAACTCAGTAGTCAACTAAAGACGCTGTTCATCGAGCAGTCAATGCGCTACATTAAAGTACAATGAATGGAATCTCATTAGGGTTTGTTTACGGAGGTTACTATTGACGTAACACTCTGACTACCATCCTCTGATTAGAAATATAGAGCCTTTAACCCAATATAATATATCGACTCTAACGCATATAACAAGGAAGATAAATGACAGATAACAATCAAGATATCCATAAGCAACCCTCGCTCGATACAAATTTAGAGCAACAACTGGCGCCCAAAACGCTTAGCACAGCCAATACCGTTGACGAGATGCAAGCGCAATTTGCTCGCTTGCAGACATTGAGCCGTACCCAGCCGATTAATGATTGGGGGACGCGGGAAACGTTATTAGACAATTTAGAAGTAATGCTTAGCGACAATCAAGAAAGCTTTGCCAAGGCCATTAGTGCAGATTTTGGTTATCGTAGCGAATCAGAAACCCAGTTTGCCGAATTATTCCCCAGTTTTACTGGTATCAGCCATGCCAAAAAACACGGTAAAAAATGGATGAAATCGCAGCGAGCTTCTATTTCAGCGCTGTATATGCCGGCCCACAATGAAATCCAGCCACAGCCATTAGGGGTGGTCGGCATCATGGTACCTTGGAACTATCCGTTATTTTTAGCCATAGGACCGATGATTGATGCGCTTACTGCGGGCAATCGCATTATGATTAAAATGAGTGAAGCGGCACCGGAGTTTGCCCAGACATTTGCTGATGCTATTGCGCGCTATTTCTCCCCAGATATGATTTGTGTGGTGCTGGGCGAAGTTGATATTGCTGTCGCCTTTAGTGAGTTACCATTTGATCACTTACTGTATACCGGCTCTACAGCAGTCGGTAAAAAGGTCATGGCTGCTGCTGCCCCTAATTTGACCCCAGTAACACTTGAGCTGGGTGGTAAATCGCCTGTTGTTGTCCTAGAGGGTGCAAACTTAGAAAACGCGGTCAATCGAGTAATGATGGGCAAAACACTGAATGCGGGTCAAACTTGTATTGCCCCTGATTATGTGTTGATTCAGCGTCAATATCATGAAGAGTTTATCCGTCTGGCAAAAGAGTGGGTGGAAAAGCACTACCCTGATTTCGAAAATAATCCTGATTACTCGCGTATTATTAATGGTGAGCAGTTTAAACGCGTTAAAGGCTATTTGGATAATTTAGCGGGTGAGAGCATTCACCAGCTTACCAATGTTGATTCCAATATCGAAACCCGTCTTATGCCACCAGTTATCGTCAGCGAACCTGCGCCTGATAGCGATGTGATGCAAAATGAGATTTTCGCACCGGTGTTACCATTAATGCACTATGACACTCTTGATGATGCGATTGATTTTATCAACGAGCGTCCACGTCCATTGGCGCTATACGTCTTTGGTGACAATAGCCATGAGCTAGACAAGGTTCGTACCAACACCGTATCCGGCGGTTTATGTATCAATGAAGTCATGGTGCATGTATTGCAATATGACTTACCGTTTGGCGGCGTTGGCGATTCAGGCACAGGTGTTTACCATGGTAAAGCTGGCTTTGAGCGTTTAAGCCATATGAAACCCATCTTTGTACAATCTAAACTTAATGGTTTAAACGTTTTATTACCTCCATATGGTGGGCTATTTAAAAAGGCGATGGCACTGTTTTTAAAGTAGCTGTGCTTAAATTAGTCGCTGCCTAGATGCTGGATTCAATTTGTATCTAGGCAGTTATGAATAATAGGTTGTGATAAGCGAACTCATCAGTAATAACATCTACTTAGGTAGGTGTTATTTTTTTTGTAAAAATTTAGCGATGAGAGAACTATGATGAGAGAGCTATAAAATTGAATGACGCCCGTGCTATATATTATTTATTATAAAAATATCTTTAATAGTGTATAAATAAGTGTTTGTCATCGTCTTTATAAGTCGCTACACTTTGTAGATAGTCTAAACAACAGTAGGGCTCTGTTGAAGCCAATACTCTGTACAAGTGATTGATAGATATAAAATCGTGCAGGGTAAAGCGAACGCTGTCAATTGGTGGGTGGCTGAATAAGGGTTTTAGTGCCGATATGAATAATAAATAGGACAGAGCATGCGTCAATGGATTGCGTTAAGTTTACTGTGTATGAGTGCGTTGCTACTGCCCGTGTCGGCGTCCGCAGCCTGTGAGTCACCAATTAAATTTGGCGCACTGACGTGGGAGAGCGGACAGTTCATCTCTGGCGTGCTGAGATATATTGCTGAAGATGGCTATGATTGTACGGTTGAAGAGGTGCCAGGAGCGGGGCCTGCACTTGAGACAGCACTATCACAAAACGATATCCAAGTCATTGGTGAACAATGGGTTGGACGCTCGCCAATCATGGAGCAGGCCATTGCACAGAATAAGGTAGCTGTCATCGGTGATACGCTCAAAGGCGGCGCGACACAAGGCTGGTATGTTCCTAAATATGTACTGGAAGAAAATCCGGGGTTGCGTAGCTATCAAGATTTGCCTAAATATGCTGGGTTGTTTAAAGATCCCGAAAATCCTGGCAAATCACGTTTTATGAACTGTCCATCTGGTTGGACGTGTGAGATTTTTAATACACGCCTGCTCAAAAATACTGGTCTGGACGGCGTGTTTAATAACGCGCATCCCGGTACGGGTGCCGCTCTTGATGCCGAGATTTCCTCCGCTTTTGAACAGCACAAACCGCTGTTGTTTTATTACTGGCAGCCGACTGGCTTGATGGCAAAATATGATTTTGCGCCATTAAGTTTTCCTGCTTACAAGGATGAGTGCTGGCAAGACTTGCTACTCGCTGACGGCACTTCTAACTGTGTCTCTGGGTTCCCTGTATCCCCATTGGGTGTCGCTGTATCCACGCCATTTATCGATACCAATCCAGAACTAGCCGCGGTATTTAAAAAAGTACAGTTTACCTCTGATGAGCTCAATGGCGCTATCTTAGAGATGAGTGAAAGTAAGCGTAACGGTGAGGAGCAAGCGTTGGTGTTTTTGCGTGCCAACCCCAGTGTTTGGCAAGCATGGTTATCGGATGAAGCGGCCACCAATCTCGCTGCTAAATTAGGTATTAGTCTAACAGGCGCTGCTGTCTCGACTGATAAAGCATCTACTACTAACCAACTGGGTTTATCCTCAAGCTTTCCTTCATGGTCTCTTGAAACCCCACTTAATAACGCCTTAGCAAGCGTTGTGCAAAATTACGGTGACGTATTCCGCACTATTAGCACTATGGCGCTCACTTATCTACTACTTCCTATCGAACGCCTATTAACCGTCATTCCACCATGGTTGATTATTGCGTTGGTTACGGTATTGGCTTGGTTTGGCGTACGTAAAATTTGGTTTGCGCTGGCATGCGGCGCAGGGCTGTTTTTGATTGGTGCCTTTGGGTTATGGGGCGCATTAATTGACACCTTAGCACTACTCATCGTTTCGGTATTGGTCACGGTGGTGGTTGGTATTCCTATCGGTATTGCCATGTCGGGTAGTCAGCTGCTGCGCAAAATCGTCACGCCGATACTCGATGTGATGCAGACTATGCCAAGCTTTGTGTATCTTATTCCTGTGTTGATGCTATTTGGGATTGGTAAAGTGCCTGCGTTATTTGCGACAGTTATTTATGCATTGCCGCCATTGATTCGTCTAACGACTCTGGGGATCACTCAAGTCAATCATGAAATGGTCGAAGCAGGGCGTTCATTTGGTAGCACTCATCTGCAACTGCTTGTGTGGATTAAGTTACCACAGGCGCTACCCAGTATCATGGCAGGTATTAATCAAGCTGTGATGATGTCGCTGGCGATGGTGGTACTTGCCTCTATGATTGGCGCACCTGGTCTTGGCGAAGACGTATTGCAATCTATCCAAACGCTAAATATCGGACAGGGCTTACAAGCAGGTACGGCTATTGTTATCGTAGCGATTATCATTGACCGTATTACTCAGGCATTTGGTCAAGGTAAGCGCGCGCGACAAAAGACCATCGCCGCAGGAAAGCACCCGATTGGGTAATAATGGTTTGCATCGGTAATGATAAAGAACAGGTGCGCTATCAATTGACCCAGATAGATAAAACTTAAAAAATCAAAATAAAGAGAACAACGATGAATCATATCCAGCTAGAGAATATCAGTAAGATATATAATGCCAGTAACGAACAAGCACAGTCTGCACTGGCATTGTTGGCTGAGGGTATGGACAGCATCGCGGTAAAGAATCAAACGGGCTATTCGGTCGGGCTTTATGATATTAATCTCAATATTAAGGCCGGTGAGTTACATTGTATAATGGGGCTGTCTGGTTCTGGAAAATCAACATTGATACGTCATATCAATCGTTTGATTGATCCCACTAGCGGCAAGATATGGGTCGACACAGCCATTAATACCAAGACTTCTACCAATCCCTCAATAATTGATACCAACTCAACGAAAACGGCTGCAACCATCGCCGAAACAGCGACAAATGCAGCGTTAGGTAATACAGGGGTGAGTACTACTAAGCTGTCAGACGTTGAAAACTCACCCTCTGCTATCAATATTTTAGAGCTTGATGATAAAGGCTTGCAGCAGTACCGCCAGCAAACGGTCAGCATGGTGTTTCAGCACTTTGGTTTAGTGCCGCATATGACCGTGATACAAAACGTCGCTTACGGTTTGCGTGTGCGAAAAATGAGTGTCAAAGAACGCCACGAAATTGCAAAGTACTGGCTCAATGAAGTAGGGCTATCTAACTTGGAGCAAAGCTACCCTGATGAGCTGTCAGGTGGTATGTTGCCCTCTGATATGCTCAAGCAAATGCAAGCATTGCCACAGTTAACGGAAGGCTTGGGTGACACAGGTGCTGCAGTTATTGACCCCAACAAACCTACTTTGGTTAAGTTTTGGGCAAGCTGGTGTCCGCTATGTTTGGGTACGCTTGAAGAAACAGAAGCCTGGCGCACTGATCCTAAATTTGCAGATTTAAATGTCGTTACCGTTGCAAGCCCCGGCCATTTAAATGAAAAAGCCGACGGCGAATTCAGTACTTGGTACGCTGGTGTCCAAGCCGATTACCCAAAACTACCCGTGTTATCTGATGCTTCGGGTGAGCTGATTAATAAGCTTGGCGTGCAAGTGTATCCAAGCTGGGCGATATTGGATAAAAATGGCAACTTAGTCCATCTAGTCAAAGGCAACATGTCAGCAGAGCAAGCCTACGCACTGGCTGAAAACGCTGATAATAATTTTGCTGAGCTCAAAGCGGGTAATGCCAAGCCTGCAAACGCCCAAGCCTTAGATAACAATAATAAGATTGAGACCATTAAGCAAAAAGATGGTGTTTACTATAACGACAAAGGTAAAGCGATTAATACGCGCTCAATCTATTTGGCAGGTGGTTGCTTCTGGGGCGTTGAAGCCTATATGGAACGCGTCGATGGTGTTGTCGATGCAATATCAGGCTATGCCAATGGCGATACTGCCAACCCAAGCTACGAGCAAGTGATTCGTGGTTCAGGACATGTCGAGGCGGTAAAAGTCACTTACGATGCGGATAAAACTGATCTTGATACGATTCTCAAATATTACTTCCGCGTGATTGACCCAACCAGCCTAAACAAGCAGGGCAATGATCGCGGCGTACAGTACCGTTCGGGCGTCTACTACACTGATAAAGAAGATAAAGCGGTGATTGATGCGGCACTTAAACGTGTTCAAGGTCAATATGAACAAAAAATTGTGGTAGAAAACGAAGCGTTAGATAACTTCTATTTGGCGGAGATGTACCATCAGGATTATTTGGCCAAAAATCCAAATGGTTATTGCCACGTTGATTTAAGCCTCGCTGATGATAAACCTGAAGGTGCCGCACGCACTAAGCTTGCACCTGTAACCAGTATTGCTGAAACCTTAGACGCGAAGCGTTATGATGGGTTTGATAAAGGTGATCTTAAAAACACCTTGACCAAGGCCCAATACAATATCACGCAAGATGCAGGTACTGAACGTGCCTTTAGTCACGAATATGATGATTTATTTGCTCCTGGTGTCTATGTAGACGTTGTGAGCGGTGAGCCATTATTCTTATCGACGGATAAATATAATTCACAATGTGGCTGGCCAAGCTTTACTAAGCCCATCGATCCGCAAGTTATCACAGAACATCAGGATAATGCCTTTAATATGGTGCGTACCGAGATTCGCTCACGAGTAGCAGACTCGCATCTGGGTCATGTATTCCCAGATGGCCCTAAAGATCGTGGTGGTCTGCGCTATTGTATCAATGGCGGTGCATTGCAGTTCATACCTGTGGGTGTGATGCCACAGTCAGGCTATGCGCCTTTGGTGAAATTGGTTAAGCCTGCAAAACCTTAATAATTAATGTTGGTAATTAATCTTGCAAAAGACGTTAAGCAATGCTTAGCGTCTTTTTTATGGCTTATGTTTTATAGTTTTTACTGTGAAAGCATGTTGAAAAACTCTATAGTTGATTCACTTTAAAACCGGTATGAGTGCTACTGGAGTAAGTTTTTCGCAGCCTCTGTCACGCTTGCGAACAGCAAGCAAGAAAAAATTATTCCAGTAGCACGTGGCTACCCGTGTGTCGATCAGTGTATCGATTTTATTTAGAACGGCCAATATTATCGTTGTATTTTTGCTGTTATAGCCTGTGAGTTATGAAAAATAATTCAAACTTCGTTATACTCAAAGGCTTGTGATCTATCTATTAATAGCATTGCTATAGTTACGTCACCCTATTTCGTCGCTTGGTTTCTTGGCGATTTTTCATTTTTGCATTTAAGGCTGTAACATGACCGTTACCCATAATTCTACAACTTTTGAACCTATTATTACCTCGTTGCTTGATAACGATTTGTACAAATTCACTATGTTGCAAGCGATGTTGCACCAGTTTCCGCAAACTTACGGTGTCTATCGTTTTCGCTGCCGAAACAACAAAGATACCGTCTATCCATTGGCTGATATCAAACAACAGTTAGAGCAGCAATTAGACAGTTTGTGCGAATTGCGTTTTTTGGAAGATGAACTGGATTACTTGCGCGGCTTGCGCTTTATGCGCTCAGATTTTGTTGATTACTTAGAGCTCTTTAAGCTTAAACGTCGTTTTATTACCGTCAGTACCGATGAGCAAGGCCGCTTGTTTGTCGATATAGAAGGGCCGATGATTCAGGCCATGTTTTTTGAAGTGTTCGTACTAGCGATTGTTAATGAGCTGTATTTTAAGGCTTTGTCAAATACCAGTGTCATCGAAGAAGGCCAGCGTAGGCTCGATGAAAAAGTGGCGCTGTTGCATCACTATGCCGCAGAACAAGCAGAAAACAGCCGTGATACACCGCCTTTTATCGTTGCTGATTTTGGTACGCGTCGGCGTTTTAATAAGCATTGGCAGGCCCATGTGGTAGAAACACTACACAAGGCTGAACCAAAGATCGTGGGTGGGACTTCTAACGTGCTTCTTGCCAAAAATCTCGGCATGACGCCAATTGGCACGATGGCGCACGAATTTATGCAGGCATTTCAGGCCTTGGATGTGCGGTTACGAGACTCACAAAAAGCAGCGCTTGAAGCGTGGGTACATGAATATCGCGGCGATTTGGGTATTGCGCTGACTGATGTCGTTGGGATGGATGCGTTCTTACGTGATTTTGATTTATACTTTGCCAAACTTTTCGATGGCTTGCGGCATGACAGCGGCGACCCATACGTGTGGGGTGACAAGGCGATTGCCCATTATAAAAAGCTAAAAATCGACCCTAGAACTAAAATTCTGACCTTTAGTGATGGTTTAAATCTTAATAAAGCTTGGGATTTGCATCAGTATTTCAAAGACCGCATTAAAACCAGCTTTGGTATCGGTACCAACCTCACCAATGATATGGGGATTACGCCGATAAATATTGTTCTTAAGCTGGTTGAGTGTAATGGGCAGCCAGTCGCGAAGCTGTCTGATAGCCCAGGCAAGACCATGATCAATAATGACACGTATCTTGCCTATCTGCGCCAAGTGTTTGAGGTTGATGAACCCGAATAAAAAAGGCTTAGCTATCGCTTTTCTCTGTTTTATCTTCTTCGGCGAAGGCGGCATCTAATGCTTGTTGTACGGCATTGATGCGGGTCTCGCAAACACGATAAGCGGCAATCGACTCTTCTACCGTCGTCATTAAATTATCAATGTCAGGCTCGTCTTGTTGCTGTAATTCAGCAGCATTGGTTTTTAGAATATCGTAAGCCGCCTTAAAGGTTTTTGGGGCGGCTTTTTTACGTCGGCGAGTAGGCGTTGTCATAGGGTTTCCTAATATTAAAAATGAAGGGTTAAATAATGGTTATGTGTATTAAATATTGCTATGTGATTAAGCTGAGTTATTTGCAGGTTTCATGGTTTGAGTGTCCGTCGTTTTAACATCGATAATATGCGCTTTGGCTTTACCATCTTTTAAGACGATATGCACGGTTTGTTCAGGATATAGCTGATTACTACTGGTCAGTATCTGCTTGCCTTTTTCATCAGTAAGCATAGTATAGCCTTGCTTTAACACGCGTGAAGGTCGATGTAAGAGTACGATATCACGCAGATGCTCGCTGTTACGCTGTGCTTGTATTAGCTGCTGCTGCGCACTTTTCATAATGGTCTTTTGATGGTTTTGGCTATAAGTAGAGGCGATTGATAGCTGCTGATAAGCAGAGGTTTGAATCTGTGCACGCAGCTCACTTGTTTGTCTAGCTGCTTGTTTCACCTGCCGCTGGGCGCTTTGTTGAATGCTACGCCAGGCATAGTCGCTGTCTTTTTGCAGTGCGGTTAGTTGACCAATCGTTTGTGATTGTACTTGGCTTAACTGGCGTGTTGTTTGCTGCTCAGCGATATCTAATTGACGCTGGGCGGCTTGTTTTATTTGCGCTTGATATTGTAATGTCTGAGTGACTAATTGCGCCAAATGGCTACTAATAGCGGCGATTACTTTTGACGGGGTATCAAAGCTAGTATGGGCGACCTCATCCAAGATGACTTTGTCACGTTCATGACCAATGCCCACCCAGACAGGGACAGGCTGCTCAGCGACTAAGGCGGCAAGCTCATAATCATTGAGGTAGGCCAAATCACCAACAGCGCCGCCACCGCGAATAATCACCAATAAGTCTGGCAAACGCTGATAAGTATCTTCAAACTGCTGCTGGGCACTGACGATTGCTTGGCGAATCTCGCTTGGCGCATGATTGCCTTGAAAGGTGGCATTGTGATAATGAAAATGACAGGCACCTGTACTGGCTAAAAGATCCGCATCGGCTTGAAAGTCTCCCAACCCTGCTGCTTTTTCAGGGGCAATAACTAAGACATGCTCGATATCAAATGGGACAGGCAGCTGTTTATTGAGGTGTAATAGGCCCTCACCAGTCAATCTATCGACCATTTCCGCATATTGGCGCGCCAAATCGCCTAACGTATAGCTGGGATCAATATCTTCAATCGTGAGCGAGAAGCCATATTGTGCATGAAAACCTGCTGATACTTTGAGTAGAACCGTTAAATCACGTTCAAGTGGCATACCGGTTGCCCGCTCAAACTTGGCTAGGACCCGCGCCGCTTTAAAACGCCAAAGGTTACCACGGCAGCTAGCAATAACTTTACCATCGTCGTCTTTTTCTGCCAGCTCAAAATAATAATGCCCACCTTTGCTAGATAAGTTGCGTATTTCAGCTTTGACCCACACGCGATGATTAAAGGTTTGCTTGATGACCATATCCACCGCTGATAAATAATCACTAAGGCGCAAAACCGTATCTTCTAAATTGACTTCTAGGCTGTTTTCCTGCTCTGCCAACTCGGCTTCTAAGGTTGCTAAATCTTTGGCAGGCGCTAATACTTTAGATTTTTTAGTGTCGGCTTGTTTGATATTCGATAGGTTAGGTTTGCGCATAATAGAAGACCAAAGGTGATTAAAGTTTAAAGATTGGCTAGGCGAGATAAAAGACTACGTAGAGTAGTTTACCCCAAAAGCCGCTGTACAAAAAGCAAAGCCAATAAGTTGCGATTGATGTAGTATCTACATCGCAAGTTTATTGGCTATGAAATGTTTTTATTGTACCGATTATTTATGACTCAAAAGTCGCCTCACGGTATCGCTTATTCGCTTACTGACAGCGGAAGTTAATCATGTATTCATAATCATCTTTACGTGATAAATCTGGCGATCCAGTACCGAAAATTGAACCGATAACGGCGCCCGCTTGTCCAACCATACGACCAGTGCGCTCATCCAAAACACCATTATATTTGACCTTGTCATCAACGATAATGACTTGCTTACTTCGGCAAGTCGTCTTAGCGCTATCAAGTGCATTTTGCTGAGCTTTTACTTTAGTGTCACCGATACCTGTGGTCTCATAAATGGAATTGGCACGCTGAATGACGGGTGAGGAAGGCGTGCTTTGACAAGCGCTTAACGCTAGTGCGGCGGCCAAAGTCGCTGTTAAAGTAGCGGTTTTATTAAAAGTATTCATAATGATTCCTAGTTCCTGTAAGTTGAACATGAAAAAGTTAAGTACAAAAAATCAAAAATAAAGGTTTAAATATAAAAAATCGATATAGAAGGTTGATTCTAAAAGACAAACGCATTAAATATAAACGATGCAAATACGGGTGTCATGAATAAATTAATAAGTTTAAGGGTCAGGGTAAATCTAACCTATTCATATATTGAGTGTCTAGACGGTTATTGTGTTCGGTATTGCGCTTATATTACATACTAAAGTTGACCTGGGGGCATGTCATCAATTAATACATTTAATCATTTAGTGGTCTTAAAATGGCTAAATTTTGCCAAACATTGTCAAATATAGTTGATTTTAAATAAAAAGAGTACAGCCATTACAGCGTGCTACTGTTATAAATTTTGCTTGCTTGCAGCCACTACCAGCATAATTTAACGTTTAAAAAATAGTTGATATTAGTAGGACACAGCAAATCACTTGAAATATAAACCATATCTAGGATAATTGACCTATTCACCTTTAATTAATAAGTAAATTTATGCAATTGATTCCCGCTCCTGCTGGCGTACTCGAAGTTGATGCGCTATGGCAACAAGACAATCCTAACGATCCAAATACCGATACCGTGGCGCTGCTCTGTCATCCCAATCCGCTATTTGACGGTACGATGAATAATAAAGTAGTCACCACCATGTATCGTTTCGCTCGTGATAACGGTATGCATGTGGTGCGTTTTAACTTCCGCGGTGTGGGGCAGTCCACTGGCGAGCATGATTATGCTGATGGTGAGGTGGTGGACGCAATGACCGTGCTACAATGGATTGCAGAGCAAACGCAGGCCCGCAAACTATGGCTTGGTGGCTTTTCCTTTGGCGGCTATGTAACCGCGCGTGCAGCGGAGCAAGTCCTCACATTGCCACACATATGGGGCTTAAGCGATTTTGAAATTGCTAAAATAGCCCTCATCGCGCCATCAGTCGAAAAAAACGACAGCAGCGATATCAGTTTACCAGCAGACAAGACCTTTGAGATTTATGGTAATGCTGATGAGGTGATTGACCCTGATAATATGCAGGCATTCGCTGAGCGTTTAGGGCTTGCTGTGAGCGTTGTAGATGGTGCTGGACACTTTTTTCACGGGCGCTTGTCTGAGCTGAAAAAGTTATTAGAGCAGCATACCTATAATGACAAAGTATAATTAGTGACAATATAGAATAGAGTTAGTGACAATATAAAGTTAGTGATAATAATGTAAAGCATTATCTACCAAAAACTTGATGGATTTTAATTGTTAGTAAGTAAGACCTTAAGCCGTGTTAACCTAAAGAATGGTGCTGAGCCATTCCAATATGTCAGTTACGACTATCTCAGTGTAGAAGTCATAAGTTAGTCGTAATTGTCGGTATCAACACTTTATTGTAATGTTTGTTTTGTCAAATAATGAGTCGTATTATGAGTCTATCTCCCTTGCAGCGTTACGAGCAAGCCATCAGTACTGATGAGTTTACTCGAGATGAGCAGCAGTATCAGGCCATGAGCTATTTAGATGAGCTGTACCATCAGCTCAATAATAGCGTGGAACAAAAAAAAGGCTTTTTTAGCTTTTTAAAGTCAAAGCCAGCTGCACCCAAGGGTTTGTATATGTGGGGCGGGGTAGGACGAGGTAAAACATGGATGATGGATATGTTTTATGATTCATTAACCATTGACCGTAAGATGCGCCAACATTTCCATCACTTTATGCAGCGCATACATCACGAGCTAAATAAACTACAAGGCGAAAGTAACCCATTAGAAAAGGTTGCCGATATTATTTATGAAGAAGCGGTTATTATCTGTTTTGATGAGTTTTTTGTCTCTAACGTCTCTGATGCCATGATTTTAGGGGACTTGTTCACCATGCTGTTCAGTCGTGGCATTAGCTTAGTGGCGACGTCAAATATTGAGCCATCAGGGTTGTATAAAGATGGTCTGCATCGTGACCGTTTTATGCCCGCCATCGCTGAAGTTGAGCGTCACACTACAGTAATGAATATCGACTCTGGTATTGACTACCGTTTACGTGTCTTGCAGCAAGCAGAGCTCTATGAGTCACCGATGACTAAAGCCAACCACCACTGGCTGGCCAACCGTTTTGCCAGCTTATCTAACAATCAAAAAATTAGCTACGAGCCTATCATCATTAATGGCCGTGAAATAACCATTAAAGCGCGCACAGAAGATATTTTATTCTGTGATTTCCGTCATTTATGTATGGAACCACGTTCAGCGTCTGACTTTATAGAAATTGCTAAGAAATTTAGCACAGTATTGGTCAATGCAGTCCCAGCTTTAGATGACGATTTGCGTGATCCTACGCGCCGCTTTATCTATCTTGTTGATGAGTTTTATGATCGCCGTGTAAAACTACTGGTTCGGGCAGAGCAATCGATTCTTGAATTGTACCAAGGGAAGAAGTTGGCGTTTGAGATTGAGCGAACACGCTCGCGCTTGCTTGAGATGCAGTCAGAAGACTATCTGCGCATGGAGCATCGTGTCGAAGATGCCGCATAGTTGATGACTTTTTATTCCTAATATAAAAGCATCATTTTTATAGTGAACTGACTATAGCTTGCTATAACTGATGGTTTTCAAAACCAACTACTAAAAAAGCTAATTATTAAAAATAGCACTGCTAAAAAACAGCAATAGATAACAATAAATAAGGAATGATAATGGCTAAATCTAACGAAGACAGTAACGAGAAAAATGAAGGAAAATTGTCGGTCAAGGACATTACCACTGATAACATGCCTTGCAGCAGTGAAGCGCTGATTGGCTGGATTAACTCAAGACGCAGCATGGGTAATTTAGATATGCCAGCACCGACTCGCGCCCAAATCGAAACGGCGATTGAGTGTGCAGCAACTGCGCCCGATCATAAAAAGTTGCGTCCATGGCGTTTTATCGTGACGCAGGGCGATGCCCGTCATGAGCTAGGCAATGCTTTAGTTGAAGCGGCTCAAGCAAAAGCTGACCGTGAGGGAGAAGAGTTGTCCGAAAAGAACCTCAAAAAAACGCAAACGCTGCCACTACGTGCGCCGCTTATTATTACGGTTGTCACCAAAATGGAGGCACACAAAAAAGTCCCACCATTTGAGCAAATGCTAAGTACGGGTGCTGCGGTGCAAAACCTAATACTGGCGCTCAAATCACAAGGCTTTAGCACAGTATGGCGCACTGGATTATTATGTAACGAGCCAGCAGTAAAAGCATATTTTGACGTAGGGCCAGATGATTATGTGTCAGCTTTTGTTTATACTGGCACCAGCCCTAAAGATGACCCCGTGCGTAAACCGATTGATATTGAGCCGTTAGTACGATTTGAGTCATGATTTATCAAAGCATCTAAACGTTGTTTATTGGGGAAGATTATCAGCAAAAAGGTATTAAGGGCTAGCACCCAAATCATGATAAATTCTATTAATAATAAGTCAGTCAACACGGATAAATAATATGACAAGTCCTAATGATAACAGCAAAGATCTAAACAATGATGGTAATGAAGTGGATAAAAACACCTCTGAAAAACAACAAAATGGTCTGCTGGCAGGCATTATCGAACGTGCTACCAAATCAGGTATCGGTCGCAAAAAACTTAACCCTAGCGCGGTAGAGTCAGCGGTGGCAAAAAACATGGCAGAAATCCATAGCAATCCTACCAAGTTACGTTTGGCATTTTTAGGTGGCGGCAGTTTTGGTACAGCAATGGCAAACCTAGCCGCACGTAATGGCTGTGATACCACGCTATGGGTACGTAACAAACGTACCGTTAAGGCCATGGCAAAAACACAGACCAATAAAAAATATTTGCCAGGCTATAAGCTCGATGATCGTTTGAAATATAGCCATGATTTAGAAGCAACGGTCAAGGACAAAGACATTGTGTTTATTGCCGTGCCTGGTTTGGCTTTTCGTGAGACCTTAAAAAACATCGCGCCTTTTATCAGTGCACAATCCATCGTCTCATTGACCAAAGGCATGGAAAAAGATACTTTTGCCACGATGAGCGATATTATTAAAGATGAGTTGCCAGAAGTGAATTTTGGAGTGATGTCAGGGCCAAACCTCGCTATCGAGATTATGAAAAACATGCCGTCTGCTACCGTTATCGCCAGTGAATCAGAACCACTGCGTCATGCGGTACAGGCTGCGCTACACAGTGCTTTTTTTCGCGTGTTTGCTAGTGATGATGTCAAGGGTGTTGAGCTTGGTGGCGCACTCAAAAACATCTATGCGATTGCCATGGGTATGGCAGCCGCCTATGAAGTGGGCGAAAACACCAAAGCGATGATACTAACCCGAGCGTTGGCAGAGATGAGTCGTTTTGGCGTGGAAGAAGGGGCAAATCCGCTAACGTTCTTGGGATTGTCTGGCGTAGGAGACCTATACGCAACCTGTAGCTCAGAGTTGAGCCGCAACTACCGTATCGGCAATATGCTCGGCCGTGGTATGACTATCGATGCGGCAGTCAAAAAACTCGGTCAAACCGCTGAGGGTGTTAATACCATTCAGCAGGTGCACGAAAAGGCGACCAAAAAAGGTATTTATATGCCTATCACCCATGCACTTTATGCAGTCATTTATGAAGATAAAGCCGCATTAGGCGTTGCACTACACTTGATGGAAGCGGGTTTCCGTAGTGATGTCGAGTTTGTCATGGCTCATGACCATAGCAATGCTGCGCTCACTGCGCATATGCAAACCTCAACCAACAGCGCTGAGGATGACAATGAGGATAGTGACGTTGACAACAAGTAACGCGATAAATATCAAAACAGACACCACGACCATGTTTCAAGCTTCGACAGTTATTTGCCAAGGAAGGTTATGAAAGTTATATTAATACGTCACGGTCAAGCAGAGGATGAAACGCGTCCAGATAGTGCGCGCCAGTTGACCGATTTTGGACAGCAGCAAGCGGTACAGACGGCAGAATATATTGCCACTCATTATAACCCTAATTACTTTATCGTAAGCCCTTATGAGAGGGCACAGCAGACACTCAAAGCATTGCAGGCACGTATGCCTAATGTGCCATCGACAATACAGAAGAACATCACACCTTCTGACGATGCACGTGCTGCTTTGGCAGACATTGCCAATATCGAAGCAGAGTGTTTGGTGGTGGTCTGTCATATGTCGATCATTGCCAATATCGCTGGGTTACTAACGGGTGATTATCCTGAGTCATTTTCTCTGGCAGAAGCGCGCGTATTTGAGATGGGTTTTGTGATGACGGGTATGGCAAATGAGGTGAATCGTTTTATACCCGAGCAGCCATACTGACATCAGTATAGTGATGTCGAATTTTATTGTCCCAAACCTTTTTACATATTCCTTTATAACCGTATATTTTATAATGTTGCTTTTACAACAGTGCACCTATAACCGTTTCAATAATTAAGGACACGCTTAGTGTTACACGTTTGGTTACGAGCGCAGTATAGCCCATTGGCTGTTTGGCATGAAGATGTGCAGCGATGGCAGTCAGTCGAGAGTTGGCAACAGCTGCAAGCTATCTATGGCAGTTATAAAAGCAATGCACAAAAGACTTTATGTCTATATTTCCCTTCAAGCCATATCTTACAAGTAGATACCGAGCTTAATACCACTCAACTGAAACAACTGGGCACTACGGGCAAACAATACCTGTTTGAAGAGACTTCATTGACCGCTGTTGAGCAGTTGGCCATTCGTCAAATCAGCCATGATGAGCATCATCAATTGTATGCACTGGCACAAAACGATATCGAAGCATGGCAGCAAAGCGCTAAGCTGGCTGGCATGAGTATAGCGGCGTTACTGCCTGATTTTTTATTGCTACCAGCGCCAGAAGAGGGTGCAGGACAGCAAGTAACGCTGTATCAAGATGAGCAGACCATGCTCCTGCGCCAGTCAGTGCGTCAAGGCATGGCTATCAGCTATTTACCGTTAATTTTTGAGCGCTTTCCACACTTAAGTGAGGTGAATGTATTACCACCTATAGAAGAAACCTTGGCTGATGCTGTACCAGTCAACTTTATGGCACAAACAGCGGCGATTATCGCTGAGCATCAGTTACTCTTGACTACCTTGTCTACATCGGCTGAACCTATTGAAAATCCTGAACGCCACGCGCTTAACTTTTTTGTTAAATCAACAGATTCGCAGCTCTCACCATATCTGCGCGTAGCGATGATGGTGGCACTGTCAGCCTTGGTACTACAGATGGCAACTGATGGTGTGCAATGGTATCAGTATAATCAAGCGGCAGTGGCTACCAAAACTGAGGTGGCAGCGCAGTATCAATCTTGGTTTCCAAACGAGCCATTAAGCCCCCGCACTAAGCTACAAGTGCAATTACAACCAAAACTGCGCAGCGATAGCCAAGCCCCTGCCTCACATATGGCAGCATTGTCGCGCATATCACCGTTAATCAAACAATCTTCATTACGCGCGCAAGCGTTAGTGATGCAGCCGTCTGCGTTGAGCTTTACGTTGATCGCGCCTGATCGTAATAGTCTTGATCAGTTCACAGATACACTGGCAGCGCAGGGTTTAAATGCTAGGTTAGAGCAAGTAAATAGTAATGAACAGGGACAGTTTAGTGGTCAAGTGACGGTAAATGTCGTAGAAAATACCGATACACAAGCAACTGCGACGATATCATGATTCAATGTGCTAATTGATGACATGGCCTAATACTTACATCTATAGTCAGTGAGAAGTAATATCGCTACATCACGTACTGCAGGTACCGTTTTTTCTTGCTTGCTGTGCCTACGCAGACAGAGGCTGCAAAAAAACTATACCCGCAGTATCGTAGCGTTTTTAAAGTATTTTAACTATAGTGTTATTTGCTATTTCAGTTGTGGTAATAAAGCTCAAAAAGGTTAGAACATGAAACGATTACAGCGCCGTACCAAACGTAATGCACTCAATCCTGAAGCTAGCACCCATGTTGGAGTGAATGTGCTGACAGTGCGCATGAATAATCTCCAAAACCTTCTGTCGTCGCGCTGGAAAACACTGCCGCCGCGTGATCAGTTGGCATTGGCTGTATTGTCTCTATTTTTACTGTTACTTATTGGCGGTTACGGTGGCTATCGTATTCATCACTCGGCAAACGACAGTAAACGCAATTATCAAGAACAAGTAGCCGATTATTTCTGGTTACGTGCCCAAGCTGGCAACCTTGATAGTAATGCGGTGAATACAGTGGATGGTGAGGCTGCAAAGCCACCCGCTAGTAGAATCAGCGCGTTATTAAATAACTCAGGTATTGCAGACGCTCAAGTCGTTGCGACTGGCGATGCGGTACAGCTAAGCTTTAATAATGCCAGTCAAGCCGTGGTCAGTGCCGCGCTTGGTAAGCTTGAACAGCAAGGTTGGCAGTTCACCCAGCTATCTATGCAGCAAGATTTGACCAACAAATCAATTCAGGTACAAGCGACCGTGACGTCATAAAACGGTTTGTTATTACAACTCACTATATTGCAATTCAATATATTTTAATCAAGGTTATTGATAGCCAGTGGTTAAAAATAACCCTGTGTCGTTAGGAGGTATTGAAAAACGGCTGGTTTGGTACAATCAATAAACTATTAATCACTGCCAAATAGTGATGTTTACGATGAGTAACTCTGCTAATCGCAAACCTGATGAGCGTGTGGGTCAACAGATTAAAATTCCTAAAAATTATGACAATGAGCGTGAGACTATTGGGACAGTATTTGATTATGAGAGGTCTGATTATGCGATTACTCAGCAAGGACAACGTAATATAATGAGCGACAACATGAATGATAATATGAACAATGGCAAGCGCCGTTCCTTGATCACTTATAATCACATCACTTACTTTTTGTATGTGATTAGCTATTTTACCGCTGGTCTATTATGGATAGTACCGATTATCATGAATTATGCCAAGCGGCATGATGCTGATGGCTCATGGCTAGCCACGCATTTTGACTGGCAGATTAAGACTTTTTGGTACGGTATCGTTTGGTTCGTTGTTGGTATTATTATCATAACTTTTGCTTTAGGTGGTTTCGGGGTCAGTATGTTTGCCGATAGTGGGAATATCGCCATTGGTTCATTGCTATTGGCTGGGCTTGGTCTATTCATTATCGCCTTTACTTTTATTTGGCATCTGTATCGTATGATCCGAGGTTGGATAGCTTTGACTGATGGACGTCCTGTCCCTTAGAGGGTGTATAGAGGTTATTAGAGGTTCATGATACAGCAGTCTTATCTCTTGAAATGAACGGCGAATGACTATATGGCTTAGTTGATAAGCGCACGCATTTATGAGCGTTTTAATATAAAAATTTAGCGCATGAAACTTTGCTCTTGTTTCTGTTAAGCTGATATAATCGCTGCGCTTGATTTCATTCGCACTTTTTATTCATTATCTCTTTTGAGCAGGGTCTGTCATTACTATGTCTTATGCCTTACTTCGTCCTTTTTTGTTTAAGATGGATCCCGAACACGCCCATGAAACGACTTTGTCTTTATTGGACAAAGCGCATAAAGCGCGTGCTTTAGGCTTGGTATATGGTCAGTCGATGCAGCCAACAGACTGTATGGGGCTGCAATTTACCAACCCAGTCGGCCTAGCAGCAGGGTTGGATAAAAATGGTGACTATATTGATGCGCTTGCGGAGCTGGGCTTTGGCTTCATAGAAGTAGGTACGGTCACGCCAAGACCACAAGTAGGTAATGATAAGCCCAGACTGTTTAGAATCAAACAAGCAGATGCCATTATCAATCGTATGGGGTTTAATAACCAAGGGATTGATTATCTGGTTGAAAATGTCAAACGCTGCAAATACAAAGGCAATATTGGGATTAATATCGGTAAAAATGCCGATACACCAGTAGAGCAGGCCGCTGACGATTATGTTTATTGTTTAGAGCGCGCCTATCCACATGCCTCGTATATTACTGTGAATATATCCTCGCCAAATACCAAAAATTTACGTGATTTACAGAGTGGTGAAGCGTTGACTCAGCTGTTGCATACGATTAAAAATCGTCACAGTCAATTAGCGACCGAATATGGTTTTTATGTGCCATTGGTGCTAAAAGTTGCGCCTGATTTAGAGCCGCTACAAGTCGATTATATCTCACAGCAACTATTGGATTTTGAAATTGATGGCCTCATTGCGACCAATACCACTTTGGGCCGTGTTGGTGTTGAAGACTTGAAAGATGGCGATCAAGCAGGTGGTTTATCTGGTCGACCCGTCAGCCACATTAGCACTCAAATTTTACAACAATTCTCTGATCAACTGGATGGTAAAGTAGCTTTGATAGGCGTTGGTGGTATTGATAGTAGTGCTAAAGCCATTAAAAAAATTGAAGCAGGCGCAGATATGATACAGCTATATACGGGTCTCATTTATCGCGGTCCTGGGCTGGTACAGTCTTGTATTCAGGCTATCGGTGGCTATTACGATGCGATGGAAAACTAATCAATAGTTATCCAGGAATAATGAGTAGAGCGATGAGGCATAAAACATGAGTGGTCTGGATATTGTGATTGCTATTGTTGTCTTGATTGGATTATGGCGCGGCTTTCAAGTCGGATTAATCAAAACAGCGGTTGGCTTGGTAGGTTGGTTTATTGCGCTTATCGCCGCTACTCGATTGGCAGGTACAATCTCACCTCAATTATCAGGTGTCGTTCAAAACCCTGTATTACAAATGGCGATGGCTTTTTTATTAGTCGTGATTGTTATATTGGCTATCATGCACTTAGTGGCATTTGTATTCTCAGGAGTACTCAAAACCTTGCGCTTGGGTGTCGTTGACAAAATGGCAGGCGGTGTCCTAGGTGCAGCCAAAAATGTACTGATGGTTTTGGTGGTTCTTAGCGTTAGTGCGCCATTCTTGGTACAAATGCCGCAATGGCAAACTTCAGTGCTCGCGCCTGAATTGCTACCTTATGCACCGATGGGTAAGGCACTAGTCTCAGATGTGCTAGGGCTGGCTTGGGATCAGGTCAATCAGTCATAAACAGTCAAATTTTCATATTTCAATGCTGAGTTTCTTATTATATCTATAACTCGTAATCTCTATAACTTCTTTTTTAGGGTTCTGGCTTGTATAACAGCTAGGGCGCAAACGGGACACTCAAAAAATCATTGAAAAATCAATGATGGCCCGTATAACTGGCAATTTAAAAAATAAATTTTCGTTAAAATCTAAACAAGTATCATCAGGTCGGCGGTGAGTGACAGCTGTTATTTTTAATAGTGTGCTGTCAAAAATTTGCCGTTATTGTAGTACTAATGTATGGGTAAAAACAGGATATAACTATGTGTGGAGTCGTCGGGGTTGCAGCTCATGAGCCAGTTAATCAAATTCTTTATGATGCTTTAACGATGTTACAGCATCGCGGGCAGGATGCAGCAGGTATTGTAACTTTGCAGGATGGACGACTCTATCTGCGTAAAGAAAATGGCATGGTGCGTGACGTTTTTATGAATCGTCATATGATGAAACTGGTTGGAAAATTCGGCATCGGTCATGTGCGTTACCCAACAGCGGGTAGTTCCAGTAGCGCCGAGGCACAGCCATTTTATGTCAATTCACCTTATGGCATTACGCTGGCGCACAACGGTAACTTGACCAATGCTGAGAGTTTGGCCAAAGAATTGTATATTGAAGACCGTCGCCACCTCAATACGGATTCAGATTCTGAAGTACTACTAAACGTACTAGCACATGAAATGCAGAATTTGGGCAAAACCAATCCAACGGCGGATGACATTTTTGAAGCCGTAAAAGCGGTTTATAGCCGCTGCGAAGGCGCTTATGGCGTCGTGGCTTTGATAACGGGTCATGGTTTGCTCGCGTTTCGTGATCCTAATGGCATTCGCCCACTGATATTTGGTGAGCGCTTGGCTGCCAATGGTGGCACAGAGTATATGGTAGCTTCAGAGTCAGTTGCTTTGACAGGTTCAGGATTTAGTATCATCCGTGATGTGAAGCCTGGTGA
The DNA here is from genome assembly GCF_052378235.1 of Psychrobacter sp. AOP3-A1-26. Lineage (NCBI taxonomy): Bacteria > Pseudomonadati > Pseudomonadota > Gammaproteobacteria > Moraxellales > Moraxellaceae > Psychrobacter > Psychrobacter sp. AOP3-A1-26. The sequence continues at coordinate 897 of NZ_JBQSXN010000051.1, read as the reverse complement.
AGCTATTTTCATTGATTTAGACCATAATCTACATACCTATCAGTGTGTAGAGCAGCAAGAGTACACCCCTTGTATTTTTGAGTATGTGTATTTTGCTCGTCCAGATTCGATTATGGACAACATTTCTGTTTATAAATCACGCTTGCGCATGGGTGAAAAACTGGCGGATAAAATCCTTGCAGAATGGGGTGAAGATCACGATATCGATGTGGTCATTCCTATTCCTGATACCTCGCGTACTTCAGCGATGGAGCTGGCGCTGAAGATGAATATCAAATACCGTGAAGGGTTTATGAAAAACCGTTATATCGGTCGTACCTTTATCATGCCAGGTCAGCAGCAACGCAAAAAATCAGTTCGTCAAAAGCTCAGTGCCGTACCGCTAGAGTTCAAAGATAAAAACGTGCTACTGGTTGACGATTCTATCGTCCGTGGTACGACGTGTCACGAAATTATTCAAATGGCGCGTGATGCTGGGGCTAATAAGGTATTCTTTGCTAGTGCTGCGCCACCAGTCAAATATCCAAACGTTTATGGTATTGATATGCCGGTACGTAGTGAGCTCATTGCCTCAGGTCATACGGTAGAAGAAGTGCGCGATATCATCGGTGCGGATCGTTTGATTTTCCAGGATTTAGATGACTTGATTGATGCGGTAAAAGATACTAAGTATAGCAAGGTTGAAGGCTTTGATTGTGCGGTATTCAATGGCTGTTATGTCACTGGTCAAATCAATGAGGCTTATCTTGAGCATCTACAAGAGCAGCGCAATGATACTGCTAAAACAGGTAAAAAAGGCGTACAAATCGTTGCTGATACCCCAGTGGATATGATGGGTGTCGAAGAGCTTTAGAGAGTCTGACTCCTAACTTCGCCAATTTCATATAGCATTCTTAG
>NZ_JBQSXN010000050.1:0-22937 GCF_052378235.1 Psychrobacter sp. AOP3-A1-26 | reverse complement strand
TTAAAAATAAAGAGCTTGTTGAAATTTAGCAGACAAATAACATTTTTAACGTAAAACTCATAACATAAAAAAGGACAATAATATGTCAATTAAAACCTTTGAATTAATCAGTACCACCGATAATGGGGTTGAGCTTATCAGCTATGTTGCGCTGCCAGAAAACGCCTCAGATGAAAATCCTGTAGCAGGTATTTTGGTCGCCCCCGAATGGTGGGGTGTGGTCGATCATCCAAAATCAGTCGTTGAACGCTTGGCCAAAGCAGGTTATGCCGCTGTGGCGATGGACGTCTATGGTGACGGCAAACTGACCACCGATGCAGCAATGGCAAACATGTGGATGGAACAAGTCCTTGCCGATCAAGACATGCTTATGACCCGCTGCCGTTTAATCCTCAATGATTTCAGTGACCAGTTGGCAGTTAATGGCGACAATTTAGCAGCGATTGGTTTTTGCTTTGGCGGCAAAGTCGTGCTCGATATGGCGCGCGAAGCCATGCCATTAAAAGCAGTCGCTACTTTCCACGGTAACCCATCACCAAAACAGCCAGCGGACAAAAACTTCACCGCCAAAGTATTGGTCGCCCACGGTCGTGATGATTCGATGGTATCTATGGAAGCGATAGAAGGTCTAAAATCTGAGCTAGACGCTGCCGATGTTGACTACACGATCGATGTGTATGATAACGCCAAGCACGGCTTTACCAATCCACATGCCGACGAGCGCGCTGCCAAAAACGAGGTAGATCTTGGTTATAATGAAACTGCGGCTAAGCAAAGCTGGGAAAATATGTTGGAGTTTATGAAAACTAATTTGGCATAAAGCTTTATAGTTTTTTATTATAGATAACGACACAACAATAAGGGCAGCTTACTATTTAAGCTGCCCTTATTGTTGCAATAGAATGACCAGTCTTGTGCTTATCGTCAAATAACGTCATTATCACTCTATTATCGGATGGATTGAGTGACGAGGATGCTATACCTATTTATCAACCAGCTGGGTTGGCTGGCTTTTATTGTTCTATTGACCGTAGTGGTCGCGTTATACGCTAAGATAAATAAGCAGCTTAAACAATTACGCGGCGACATTAGGCAATTACAAGCTGAGAGTAAACAGCATAAAAATAGTACGCCAATAGAAAATCTCGACCATTCTATCGCTATTAATACCGTAGAAGCAGAAGATAATGTTTCTGAGTTATCATCGGCACAAGCAGCTGATGTCACGCCAAGCACCTGGCCTCCTAGCTTAAGCGATTCACCATCTCAAGAAGCGAAAGCCACTTCTCCCGCCTCAGCTATACCGCCTTTTGACTCTATCAAAAACCGACCTGCAAAGCCGCAGGTACCAAAACCCAATTCTACTATAGAGCCTGATGAGCGCTCACTCCCTATCGTCACCTCTCTGATCCATTCCATTAAAAACTGGTTTTTTGGTGGCAATTTAGTGGTTCGTGTTGGTGTCTTAGTATTACTGGTCGGCGTGGTGTTATTGCTGCGCTTATTAAGCGACTATATCGAAATACCGATTACCGTAAAGCTCATTGCCATAGGAATTATTGGTTTAGGGCTAGCAGGACTAGGCCTAAAATTAGCAAAAAATCGCTTTGCTTACGGTATCACTTTGCAAGGCGCTGGTTTAGCGATTGCTTATTTGACGACTTTTTTTGCCTATAGCGTTTATCAGGTGCTAGCAAGTGTGCCGAGCTTTATTGGTCTTGGTATATTATCGGCCATTACGATTGGCTTAGCAGTGCGCCAAAACGCCTTACCCTTAGCATTATTAGCCTTATCTGGTGGGTTTTTTGCCCCCATATTGACCAGTAGTGATATCGGTAATTTAGTAACGCTATTCAGTTATTACTTATTATTAAATATTACTATTGCCGTTATTGCCCATTACCGTACTTGGAAAATGCTAAATTTATTGGGTGTAGGCGTGACGTTTGGGTTGGCATACTATTGGGGGCTCACGGAGAATTTAATAGCAATTATTGATAATCAGCGCTGGGCTTTAGTGCTGCTGGTAGCGTTACATTTGATTCTCTATCTGTTTGTCGTCATTCGCTACGCCCAACAGATCATTGCTTATAATACTGCTAATCAAGAAGATGTTAACAACGCCAATAATGGCTATTTATTTCCCATCGATACCGGCTTGCTATTTTCAGTACCGATATTAGCATTTGGCTTATTTTCAGCGCTATTACACGATATCAATCACGCATTGACCATCACCAGCGCTATTTTAGCAGCGATATATCTAGGACTTGGCTGGACGTTTATTCAGCGTAGTCAGCGCTATGCCTTAATCACTGAAGGGATGTTGGCATTAGGGTTTGGGTTTTTAGCCTTGATAATTCCGCTAGCGTTAAATGCCGAATGGATAGCTTTTGGCTGGTCGGTACAAGGGCTGGCGTTGGTATGGTTTGGGCGGCGCTCGCTACGTGCGTGGTCAGTATTATTCGGCTTATTATTACAGCTCATCAGCATTGGTATACTGTTAAATAATTTCGTCATTGGTATTGAGCATTATCCCACACTCGCTTTAACCATTTCTGCCATTAGTGCGCTTGCTAGCGTTTTCATCTTACGTGCCAGCAACTCGCCTATTTTGTCTGACAACGAAGAAATTCAAAACTCAGTTAGCACTAATCATACAACATCAGAGTTTAGCAAGATATTAGGCATCAGCGAGACAGCCGCTCAGCAATGGCTTGCCAGTATCAACAGCCAAAGTACGGCGTTTAAACTGATTTGGCAACATCCAACTTTGATACGATTTTTGACCTTTACCGCGATGGGCTGGCTACTTTACGTCTTGATGATTGATTTTGATCAATGGCTCACCAGCTGGCAATTGGCAACGACAGCACTGATAGCGCTAGCCACTTTAGCAAGCTTACTCATTTATTGGATAATAAATCAGTATCGTTCGTGGCACGAGATTAGACAATTTAGCCATGGTTTACTGCTGCTGTTTTATGCTGTATTGATATTTCAGCTGCCACAAAAGTATGAGTTTGACTATCAATGGACGACGTTTCATTGGCCGATACTTATGACGTTATGCATTGGCTGGTTGGTGCTTGGGCAAGGTTGGATAAAAACATGGCACAGCTATGATAATAACGATTCTGAATTAAAAGGTTACGATAGCGCCAGCTGGCTTGGTACTGGAATTATAGTTTTAGCAGAAGTGCTACATTATAGATTGCCTGATTCAGACGGGGTGACAACTATTTTGGTTCCCGTTGCGCTTATGCTGGCTGGACTGTGGGGGACTTATCGTTATAGCATCGCTCGATACAGCCATGCACAATCGAAAATACCAGCCTTACCTCTGGCTCCTTATTGGTTTGATTGGCAAGGTGCACTGTTAGGCAGTGCCAAAATCTTTGTGCCATTAACATTGTGCTGGGTTATTTTTACCAACTTCTCTTATGATGGTGTGATTTGGGGACTCCCTTATATTCCACTGTTTAACCTCTATGATGTAACGTTATGGCTGGTGGTATTTTACGGTTTGGGTGTTTATTTACTGCGTCAACCACACAGCATGCATCCCACAAATCTATTAAAAAGCATTTATAAAAGTGACACTTTACTGACTTTTTTAGTACTCATTAGCTTTTGGATAGTCTCCAGTATGTTGGTCAGAACCCTGCACGCTTTTATTGACACCCCGCTATGGGTGGGTGGCGCTTGGAGTAGTGAGCAAGTACAGACAGGACTGACGATTTCGTGGACGCTAATCGCCTTAGTCGCGACTGTTATCGCCAGTCGCTATTGGCAGCGAACGCTATGGTTTATGGGTGTTGGTCTATTAGGTATCGTTGTCTTAAAATTGGTCTTGGTTGATTTATCCCAGACCGAGGCGATTTGGCGGGTCGTATCTTTCCTTGGTGCTGGTAGCTTGATATTGGTGATTGGTTATTTAGCACCGCTGCCGCCCACGCATGATGACCTAGTGGACGAAGGTAAATAATAGTTTCAGGTGAGCGTCAACTGAAATGATAGCGTCAGCATTTTTTAGCATCCGTACTTTTTAGCATCAGTACCTTGCTTATGTAGTAAACTGAACCTCATTAAAAAGTAAATGACGCTAGAGCATGTCCTAGTCTTACTTTTAGCATTTTTTATAAAAGGTTATAAAAGCAGATGGATAAGAGAGCAAGTATTCAGTGGTTCCCTGGGCATATGAACAAAGCCCGCAATGAAATCAAAGAAATTATGCCGCAGATGGATGTGGTTATCGAAGTGATTGACGCCCGTATTCCTTATAGCAGTGAAAACCCAATGGTTGCAGCACTACGTGGCGAAAAACCAGTCATCAAAATTCTGAACAAAGCCGACCTTGCTGATCCAGAATTGACCCAAACGTGGATGGATTATCTTGAGCAGCAAGATGGCGTCAAAGCAATCGCTTGTGATAATAATAAAGCCGATGATGTAAAACGTATCATTGCTATCTGTAAACAACTTGTGCCCAATAAAGTCGGTACCGGTCGCCAAATCAAAGCCATGATTATGGGTATTCCAAACGTCGGTAAATCCACCTTGATTAACACCTTAGCGGGACGCGCCGTGGCAAGGACTGGTGATGAGCCAGCGGTAACCAAATCGCAGCAACTGATTAAACTTGACGATGACATCATGCTCTATGACACGCCTGGTATGCTATGGCCAAAGGTTGAAAACGAAAACTCTGGCTATCGCTTGGCCGCAACGGGCGGTATTCGTGATACCGCGTTTGATTTCGATGATGTCGCGGGTTATACCGCTGAATATTTGCTAAGTGCCTATCCTGAGCTATTAAAATCGCGCTATAAAATTGACGAACTGCCCAAGACAGACTGGGAGTTTTTTGAAATGGCGGGGCGTAATCGCGGTTGTGTACGCGCAGGCAATCAAGTCGATACCTATCGCATGTCTGAGATTTTGGTGAATGAGCTGCGTAGCGGCAAGCTTGGACGTATTACGCTCGAAACCCCAGCCATGACTGAGGCTGAAGAACTCGTCGTCGCTGAGCAACGACTCGCCGCTGAAGAAAAAAGGCTGGCTAAAGAAGAAGAGAAACGCCTACGTCGATTAAAAACGCGGAAGAATCGGAAGTAAACGCTCACTAACATAGCTGGCAAGGTGCGCCTAGCGCACCTTTTATATTTTATTACTTACCTTTAACTTATTTAAAAATCTGCTCATATTTTAGTTGGCAAACAATATAATCAATGATTATTTCATCCTACGGTACTAATAACGAAGCTCATCTACTATTGTCTTGCATCAATCGTATTACACCCCATACACACTCTTAACCCCAAACTTTATATATCCCTGTTCAATTTACAAGGAATACTCTTGCCTACCCAATTCTCTCAGTCATCAACCTCTCTCAACTCCCTCGCCCCGCGCCTTCTCGATTGGTTCGCCGAAAATGGTCGCCATGATTTACCTTGGCAACAACACCAAACCGACACGCCCAACCCTTATATCGTTTGGCTGTCCGAAGTCATGCTGCAGCAGACGCAAGTAACGACAGTGTTGCCCTATTTTGCCCGCTTTATGGCGTCGTTTCCGACGGTACAAGATTTGGCAACAGCTGAATGGGATACGGTAGCGGAACATTGGGCGGGGCTTGGCTATTATGCGCGGGCGCGTAATTTACATAAAGGCGCAAAGCAACTAGTCGAAGTTATCAATGAGACTGGTGACTTTCCACAGACCCTAGCTGGTTGGGAAGCGATATCAGGTGTTGGGCCATCAACGGCTGGGGCGATTATGGCCATGGGGCTACATCGTTATGGTGTCATTTGCGATGGCAATGTTAAACGCGTGTTGACGCGTTGGGCCGCCATCGATGGCGATATTACCAAATCTGCCACGACCAAAGAGTTATGGACATTGGCTGAGCGTTTAACGCCTGTCGATGACTCAGGACTGTTCGCGCAAGCAATGATGGATATGGGCGCAACCTTATGTACCCGTAGCAAACCTGCTTGCTTATTATGTCCATTACAAGAGGATTGCATTGCCCATGCACAAGGACGCGAAACCGATTATCCCGTTAAAGCAAAAAAGCAGCCCAAGCCAAGTAAGTTTAGCAATGCATTATTAATTGAAGATACAAATGGCAAAATACTGTGGCTACAGCGCCCTGACAATGGCATTTGGGGCGGTCTGTGGAGCTTGCCGCTACAATTTGTAGAAAAGATTAACGGCAAAGTGAATGCTAAAGCTGCTGATAAAAATAATGGCAAAAATACAGATGATAAAATAAGCGCAGCGACTGGTAATCAGCCATTAAAAGTTGCTAGCAATGAAAAAGTATACGAAGCAGAGTTTACTACTGCTGAGCAAATTATTAATGAGTGGCTGGATAAAAATAAATTGGATGCAAAAGCCGTCAATAAAACCTTGTTAGATGACGCACCGATTAAACATTCATTGACTCACTTTCATTGGTATTTAACCCCGCAATCCATTACGTTAAATGATAAGCAAGCGCAAGATATAACCGAAGCATTGCAAGCTGCTGAGATTAATGTGAATTGGCTAAATGGTGATGCCGCACAGGCAACGCTTGGATTGCCACGAGCGATGGTTAAGATTTTGGAATAAGTATTTATACCTATAGTCAAAATATCTCAAAAACCTAACGGTACTGCTGATATAAGCTCTTTGATTATAAATACTGAAAATCACTTAATACCGTATGAAAAAAGCGACTTAACATCATGCTAAGTCGCTTTTTTATTTAACGTACTTTATCACTGGCGTTAGCGCTAAGACTTCGGCACACGTAAGCGCATTAAGCCTTCTTGCTGCACAGTGGCAACCAGCTTGCCGTCTTGCCAAAACTGCCCGTGATTCAACCCTTTAGCATTGGACGTGGTATCGCTCCACATGTCATATAACATCCAATCATTTAGATCAAAATCACGATGAAAATGCATCGAATGGTCGATACTAGCGGCTTGCAAGCCACTGGTCATAAAGCTAACCCCATGTGACATGAGCCCTGTGCCGACCAAATAAAAATCGGATGAAAATGCCAAAAGCGCTTGCTGAATGGCTACTGGCTGATTACCCAATTCATGAATACGCAGCCAGTTTGCCTGCTTGGGCTTCATTGGTTCCGGATGAATCGGATCACGCGGTTTAACCGGTTTAATCTCGACATGACGACGACGCATAAATCGAGCTTTGAGGGCGTCTGGCACTTTACCCACATACTCTTCTTTTAAATCCTGCTCAGCGAGCAAGTCCTCAGGTGGCGGATAAACGGGCATATCTTCTTGATACTCCAAGCCCTCCTCCATCGGCGAAAACGAGGCAATCATCGAAAATATCACTTGCTCGATAGGTGCTTTACCGCGTACTTCTTTATATTGAATCGCTGTCACCTCACGTGCCGATAGACTGCGGCCGTCACGCAAGCGGCGCACTTGATAAATCACTGGCTGATTGATGTCACCACCACGTAAAAAGTAGCCGTGTAATGAATGGCAGGGCTTGTCTTTGTCCAACGTATGCGATGCTGCCATAATCGCTTGGGCGAGTACTTGCCCACCAAAAATACGGGCACCAACATAGTCATGGCTCTTACCCTCAAAGACATCAGGGGTAACTTCGATAAGCGCCACGGTAGCCAGCAGCTCATCAATCAGTTGCGAATAATCGGACATGACGATATGTTTCCTTATTTTTTATCAAAAACGCTAAGCATCTAGATATAAGCGCCAAACGATATCAATACGGTATAGCTTAAGCCAATGGGGCGTTTTAATCCAAAATAAAATCAATTGTAGGGCGTGGCCGTAATCTGAACGAAAGCGATTAAATGGCCCATAAAATGATAGCTAAAAGCTCATTATAAAACCAAAGGTCAAACATCTTAACCAATATTGTGGGCTTTGACTAGCGACCGCGCTGATTTGCGAATATCACTCTGCTTATATAAAGCAAAAAGAATTCAATACGATAAACGAAGTAATAAAAAGCATCAAGAGGCATAAAGTATAAAAACGAGATGTTTTATACACCTCGTTTTTATATTACTCTATAGACTTACGGTTTCACTGCCACCAGTACCCGAATAGAATCTGGGACTAGGGATAAGTTGGCTAAGGCCTGCTCACCTTGCGCTTGTAACTGCTCTAAACGCTCCACCTCTTCTGGGCGTACGTTAGGGTTGATGGTTTGCAGATGCTTTAGACGCTTGATTTCACGCGACCACTGCTGGCTAAAGCGGGCACTTGCTTGCTCACCAATCTCCACTAACTGCTGACGGGCTATATCTTCAGCTTCATAATAACGCTGCTCAATCACATCGCCGCGCACTTTAATCACTTGGCGCGCACGGTTTTTATCCAAACGCTCAATATGCGGCATAATCATCTCCGCACTGATACGCGCTGATAAGTCACTGCCCTGCTCACTGATAAACACACGGATATTTTGTGTGGTTAAGGTCGCAGGCAAGTTAAGCAATCTTGGCGCAATGGCCTCTACGCGGAAATTCACTTCTAGCAACACCATACCTTGCGGTACGGCGGCACTTTTTAGCATCGCAACCGTGGTATTACCAAAGGTGCTGGTGCTCGCCAGCTCATAAATCGCGCGCATCAATGGATGCTCATGAGTAATAAATTCAATATCTTCACGCTGTAGCGCTTGCTCACGCTCGAATGTCAGCGTCATACCGTCTTCGTCACCAAGCGGTAAACCATCGATATAATCGCTAATCTCGGTGCTATCGATAGGTGCAATCACCCAAGAGCCATCGCGCTGAATATTATGCTCGATATTGGCTGAGGCAAAGAAACGCTCAATAAATTGTGGCAGTAGATTATGACCATCAAAATCACGCATGGCATCAGCGATACGTCCAGCAACGCGCGGACGGCACGAGTTATACTCTAATAGACGATCGCGACCTGCTTGTAGCTGGGCTTCTAATCCCAATCGGGTCTGCGCTGCTTCACTGATGATATCTTCTAGCGTGGTACGGTTCGCGTCGGTATCCGCCCCTTCAAGCATCGGCTTCAACTCTTGAATATATTGCTCTTGTACACTTTGCGCCGTCGGTGAAATCTGATTGAACATATTGAGCGCATTGTTGTACCATTTATAAAGGCGCTCTTGTGCGGTGCCTTGTACATACGGTATATGTAGCATAATTTGCTGCGTTTGCCCGATGCGATCTAGACGACCGATACGCTGCTCTAAGGTATCAGGATTGGCGGGTAAATCCCACAATATCAGCTGGCTTGCAAACTGGAAGTTACGCCCTTCTGAACCAATCTCCGAGCATAACAATATCTGCGCGCCTTCACTATCGGCAAAAAACGCCGCCGCTTGGTCACGCTCAAGCAGGGTCATTTGCTCGGTAAAGATAGCCGTTTTGATACCAGCATGCAGACGCAATACCGCCTCTAAACTCTCAACGGTCGCACCACTACGGGCAATCAACAGCACTTTTTTATGCTTAAGCTCGCCTTTTAAGATATCAATCAACCAAGGCACACGTGGGTCATCTTCTAACCAGCCACCATCAGGCTGGTTCTCTTCACCCCATAGCTGCTCACGCAATTTACCATTGGTTTGATAACTATCAATCCATGCTTCAGGTAATGGCAGTGGATAAGGCTGGCTGCTACGTCCGTGGAATCCTTTAACACTTTCACGGGTATTGCGGAACAAAATACGCCCAGTACCGTGGCGGTCTAGTAGCTCATTGAGCGCGTAAGTACGTAATTTTTCGTCATCATTAATCGTCGATAATTCATCGAGACTGATATCTAGCAGACTGCTTAATGCCGCGATTTGACCGTCATTTAACGGCTTATCTTCTATTAGTACGCTTGCAACCGCTGCGGTTTCTGCAAAGGCTTCTTGACCGTCAATAAACTCATCCAAATCATCAAAACGATCAGGGTCTAATAAACGCAGACGAGCAAAGTGACTTTGTGCCCCAAGCTGCTCAGGTGTGGCGGTCAATAACATAACCCCTGCCGTTTCTTCGGCAAAGTCGACAATCAAGTCATACTTATCATTGCCGCCTTGCGCTTCATCCCAATGCAGATGATGCGCTTCATCAACGACTAATAAATCAAATCCTGCGTCCATGGCTTGGTCATATAAGTCAGGATGGTCAAGCAATAAATCCATACCGGCAATGATACATTGTTCGGTAGCAAAAACGTTTTGCTCAGGGTCATGCTCTTTAATGGCTGCTGCACGTACCAAGTCAAACAAGGCAAAATTTAGGTTAAAACGACGGCGCAGCTCAATCATCCATTGATATTGCAGACTGTCTGGTACCAGAATGAGTACGCGCTCAGCTTTACCCGTCAGTAGTTGCTGATGAATAATCAGACCCGCTTCAATGGTTTTACCCAAACCAACTTCATCAGCGAGCAAGACACGCGGCGCGATACGTTTGCCAACTTCATGCGCGATATAAAGCTGATGCTCAATAATATCGACACGTGCACCCATCAAACCTTTGAGCGGATGACCGGCAAGCGCTGATTGCATACGCAAGATATCTTGGCGTAGCTCATACCAATCACCACGCTCAATACGACCAGCGAGCAAACGCTCAAGTGGTTTTGCTAAGGTGATATTGGCCGCCAGTCGGGTTTCCATTATCCCTTTTTCATGCTCGTCGACACTGTATTTGAGTACGCCCATCACTTCTTCGACCGCCGTCACCGTATAGGTATTACCGGCTTGATCAGAAATACTATCGCCAACTTTAAACACCACGCGCGATAACGGCGCAGAGTTTTTTGCATAAACACGCGTCTCTTCACTTTGCGGAAATAGAATATGCACACATCGATCATCTACATCGATGACCACCCCTAAGCCCAGCTCGGACTCCGTATCAGATAAATGGCGTTGACCAACGGTGAATTCGGTACTGTGCAATGAAGCGATAGAGATAGTCATAGGGCGATGTCTTTTTGTACTCAGGTGATAAGAAAATAGATGGCTAATGATGCGAGCCATAATGACCCATTCAGTATCATTAATATGCTGATAGTCATTGGCAATATCGGATAACGCCAGCTCATGGCTAGGTCGGACGATACAGCAGAGCATTATATAACGTTAGCGCCTAGATGAGTGCATTAAGTTGGCTTTTCAAGAGCAAATTTGGACAAGAATATGCCAAACCCAAGCATAAGTTGGTCTTATAAAACAATAAGATAACGACTCGCAAGTAAAGAAAAAATATTGTTATTATTTAATTGTTTCTATATTGTTAACATATGAAATATAACGTTTCTTTTTACTACCGACATTATATTAAGTCCTCCAAGTGATTTATTAAAAACAACCTCGAACGCTTATTAAATGACTCCCAGTATTTACGGGCATCATATTACCTTTTATAGTCGTTTAAGTTATGAATCATACGTTTATGAAGTCCATTAAACTATCATTTAAAGTGATAGGCCTGAAAGTGAATAGTTCAGTATTTTGTAGTAACTGATATCTCACTTTAAGTAAGTTTACGCATCCCACATGATTGATTACAACCTGCACATAGCTTTGACAATCTCCTTTGTACATCCTAATCCCAAGGACAAACACCACCATGAGTGACTCCAAAAAGGTTGGTTTTTTCAACCAAGTTAGTACCCAAGTTACTACTATTTTATTTATTGCTTTTGCGGTCGTTCTCGCGGTCGTTGTTTATGTCGTTGATAAAGAAGGCTATGAAAAAATTCGCCTTGAATCCGCAAAACTGGTGGCTGAACGTGGTAATACAGCGGTTAATAGTATCTCTGCCGATATCAATCGGGTGATGCGTAGTGCGCTGCTATTGCAGCAAAGCGCACAAACCTTGCCTCCACAAGAGGCGATTCTACAAGCCAGTGCGGCCAATGCTTTTGATAAGCGAGATTACAACCTATTGGGTAGTGGTGGAATTTGGCCTGAAAACGGTGCGCTTGGGGCTAATACTGCCACCCATCCGTTTTTGATGGTACGTCAAAACGGTGACTATCAAGCGGTACTAAGCGATCCCAACCCAGCTAATCCTTATTATCAAGAAGATTGGTTTAGCGTCTTAAAACTACTCAAGCCTGACAGCTGTATCTGGAACCATGTTCGCGCCACCCAAACCAAAGGCGAGCTGGCAATGAGCTGCGGTGTGGCCATCGAGCGTGACAATCAGTTTTGGGGCGCCAGTACCGTTAACTTCACCCTTAATCAGCTGCAAGAAAATATCGTAAAGCTAAGCGAAAGCTCGGGTTCAGGCTACATTTTATTATTGGATAACAGTGATAAAGTTATCGCCTCGTCTAACCCTGAGCGCCTAAGCTATATCGATGAAGAGAGCGGTACGCCACTTGATATCAAACAAGTCATCAACTCAGATCCCGCTTGGCAACCGGTGCTTAACTTCTTAGAAACCCAGCGTAACGAGACTATCGAGCGGGTCGCCGCCAGCGTCTCGCCACAAGTCCAGCAAGTACTGACCACGCTTGATAAAGCCGAAACTGGTACGGCAAAAGGTTATTATTTGGTCAATTATGCGGCTTACTTAAATAACGGTGAGAATCAGCAAAACGCGATGGATAGCCGCTTATTGCAGAGCTTTGAGTTGGCAAAAGACAGTTACTATAATGGCAGCCAAGCCTATGTCTTTGAGATTCCTGAGACTTACTGGAAGCTCATCGTTGTACAACCTGATGCTGAAATTAACGCCATCGCCGATAACTTGAGTGAAAACTTAATCAACTGGATCGCTTTGGCGCTATTACTCACGGCTGGTGTCATTTACTTTATGCTGACGTATTTGGCATTTAAGCCGTTAAAAGAGACCACCGATAAAATCTCTCAAGCAGAAAACCTGATCGATAATAAACAATACAATAAGCTAAGCTCGGTTAAATTCACTGAAGGTCGCAACGAGATTGGGTTGGTCAACGGCTCTATTAATGATCTATTAGATCGAATTCAATCCAATGAAGGGAAGCTTGCCAATATCAATCAACAGCTCGAGATTAAAGTTGAAGAGCGTACCGCTGAGCTGCAAGATACGCTAAAAGAGCTGAAAAACTCACAGCTGCAATTGATTCGTTCAGAAAAAATGGCGACTTTAGGTCAAATGGTGGCAGGCGTCGCCCATGAAGTAAACACCCCTCTGTCTTATGTGCAAAATAACCTTGAGATTATCGGTCAGTTGACTGAGCAATACGAGGAATTGATCGAATTGGTACAAGGGCTAAAAGGTATCAAGTCGGATGCTGGGGCAACCAATGGCAAAATCGACAAATTATTGGCCAAGATTGTCAGTGCGTCTGATGAAATCCAAGAAGATGACCTGTCAGCTGAGCTAAAAGAGCTGATTAAAGATTCGTTGTTTGGCGTCGAACAGATCACTGAGATGGTACTTAACTTGCGCAATTTTGCCCGTCTCGATGAATCAAAGGTAAAAACCATCGACGTGCGGGAATGTATCGAAGCCTCACTGAAAATCGCGGGTAACTCTATCAGACATCAAGAGATTGTTACTGACTTTGCGCCAACACCTGAGGTTAAATGCTCACCGTCACAGATCAATCAAGTATTGGTCAACCTGTTAAATAACGCCTCGCAAGCCATAGACCAAAGCCCTGATGGCAAAATCGACGTTCGTACCCGCGCTGATGACAACAATGTTTATATCGATGTCAGCGACAATGGTAAAGGCATGAATGCAGCAGTGCTCAATCAAATATTTGAGCCGTTCTTTACCACCAAAGGCGCAGGTGAAGGTACAGGGCTTGGTATGGCCATCAGTCAACAGATTATGGAGCAGCATAATGGCGATATTAAAGCCGTATCGACTGAAGGCCTTGGCACCACGTTTACTTTGACTTTACCTATTAATAACGATTTAACAGAGAAAAACCTAGTTGCGTAAGCGCTAGGTTGGCTTTTAATTTTAATCATTATTGGCAGTTTTATTATCATTATTCATCATAAGGATATCATCATGAATGACAATGAAAACGAAATCGAAATTGAAGATGACTCAAATGTACCAGAAAACAGTACTGAGCCAAAACCGAAACTGGCATTTATCGACGATGAAAAGCGTATTTTACGTTCTATGAAACTATTGTTTCGTAAAACGCATGACGTTTTTATTACCACCGATCCCAATGAATACATCGATTACATCAAAAAAAACCATGTACACGTCGCGGTCAGTGACCAGCGTATGCCCGAGCGTGTCGGTGTCGATATATTACGAGAAGTGAAAGACATCTCACCGTCTACCATGCGTATATTATTGACCGGTTACGCTGATTTAAATGCCATTATTGGTTCTATTAATGATGGTGAAATTTATCGTTATTTGACCAAGCCGTGTAAATCTGAAGAGCTGCTCGCCGTCGTCGGTCGTGCCACCGAAATCGCCTTGACCTATAACCCAGACGAAGATGGCGACCAAATTGATAGCTCGGACAATAAGCAAACGCTATTGGTCATCGATGAAACTGACGAGCTGATTGAGCAAATCCGTAAACAGTTCTCTCACAGTTATAAGGTACTGCACGCCAAAGGTTTAGAAGAGGCTTATGATTATTTGGCGAACGAAGATATCGGTGTGTGTATTACCGACATCAACGTCAGTGGTGAGAATATCGCACCGATTATCTTTACCTTAAAACAAGACGCGCCGCATTTAGTAGTCTTGGTACAGACAGAATTTCAAGACGCTGGCTTGCTGATTGATTTGATTAACAAAGGACAAGTTTATCGCTGCTTACCGAAGCCGATGCGCGCAAGCTTGCTCGAAATCAGCGTCAATCGTGCGTTCCAGCATCATGCGAAACTCAAAGCCAGTCCTGAATTGGTCAAACGTTATGAAGTAGAGCATGACCCTGAAAACGATATTCGCATCGACTTGAGCAGTCGGGTACGTAGTCTGATTGGTAAATTGCGTAAGCGTTTTTCTTTATAAGCGCATAACTTTACAGCGCTTGGATTTATCACATTATAAGCGATAAAAGATTATTGTCCAATAAAACAAAACCTCTACTTCCAAGCTGAAGTAGAGGTTTTTTGCTTTGTACTTTTGACTAAATACAGCAACGTGCTACATTAAGCCGATAATAACCAGAGCCCATTTACAATAACAACGAGATAAGGAATCATCATGCAAGCCGTTTTTTTAGATAAAGGTACTTTTTCTGATAATGTCAAATTGCCAGCGCCGACTGGTGTGACTGACTATATTACTTATAATGATACGCCACAAGATAATGACCTCATGATCGAGCGCTGCAAAGACGCTGACATTATTATCACCAATAAAGTCCAAATTAGCGCCGAGGTGATTGCCAAACTACCCAAGCTTAAGCTCATTCAACTGACTGCGACTGGTATGAATAACGTCGACCAAGACGCTTGTCGCAAGCATAATATTACGCTTTATAATGTCGCCGGTTATGCAGTAAAAAGCGTGCCTGAACATACCTTTATGTTAATGCTGGCGGCGATGCGTGCGGGTATCTATTATCACAATAAAGCCATCGATGGCACGTGGGCTGATAACGGTAATTTTTGCCTACTTGATATTCCACTGATAGATTTGGAAGATAAAACGCTGGGTATTATTGGCATCGGTACTATTGGTAAACGCGTGACTGACATCGCCCGCGCCTTTGGCATGACGGTATTATGGGCGGAGCATCAAGGGCAAGCGCCGCGTAATGACAACTATACGGACTTTGACGAAGTGCTAGCTCGTGCTGATGTCATCAGTTTACATTGCCCACTAAATGATGCTACCCAGCATTTGATTAATGCAGATACGCTAGCAAAAATGGCCAAGCAACCACTCATCGTCAACGTCGCCCGTGGCGGTATCGTTGATAGCCAAGCGCTGACTGATGCGCTCAATAACGAGCAAATCATCGGCTATGCCAGTGATGTTTTTGAGCAAGAGCCCGTCATCGATGACGATCCTTTATTAACCATTGCCAATCATCCACGGGTGATATTTAGCCCGCATAACGCTTGGGGCAGTAAAAGCGCTCAAGACACCTTGTGGCAAATACTAAGCAAGCAAGTGACTGACTTTATCGAACAGAATTAGAGAGCTTAGCAAGTTACTATCAAGTAAAGTGCAGCCATTCATCTTTGATTTTACGGTATTTAAGCATGACACGATCGGTTAGGTAGTTATTGTTGACGCGCCACGGATAACGGTCACCTTGTTTCGGCAACTCATCTTTGGCACGGCTGACATAACCTGCCGATAGCGCGCCAAGTACCGTATCTGGCTGCACCTTTACTTGCTGATGCTCATTTTTAGCCTGCGCCACTACTGTTTTATAATTGCCTTTACTCATATAATTCAGTAAGCGCAGGACATATTGGCAGGCCAAATCGATTTTTAGTGTCCAAGAAGCGTTGGTATAGCCGAACATAATGGCCATATTTGGTACGCCCTCCAGCATCACCGCCTTATAGGTCATCCGCGAACCTACATCGACGGCTTGACCGTCAACATATAACGCAGCACCGCCCAGCATCTGTAATTTGAGACCGGTCGCAGTGACAATGATATCGGCATCCAAATGCTTGCCTGATGTTAAGGCGATACCCGTCTGGGTAAAATGACTGATCGTATCGGTAACGACCTCAGCGCGCTTGCTATGCAACGCCTTAAACAAGTCGCTATCAGGCACCGCACACAAACGCTCCTCCCACGGATTATAAGCAGGCTTAAAGTGGGCAACATCGACACCGCTACCTTTGAGCTCTTTTTTGACCCTATGATTTAACAGCGCTTTCATGATTTTTGGTGCGTGAAGCGCAGCTCGATAGACCCCTTGTTGAAACAGTACATTGCGCGTGCGTAGCAAGGTATAGGCCTGCGCTTTTGACAAAGGAGAGAACTTACCTGATAGCAAATCAAGCGCATGATCATCGCCCGGTACGCTGGCTACATAAGTCGGTGAGCGTTGCAGCATAGTAACGTGGCGCGCGCATTGTTTACCATTTTTATCAACTAACGCTGGTATCAGCGTCATTGCTGTCGCTCCACTACCGATGACGACTACTTTTTTATCATCATAGGCCGTATCTTGCCAATGCTGTGGATGGACAATCTCACCTTTGAAATTTTCTTCATCTTTAAAGTAAGGACGATAGCCAGTCTCATAATCATAATAACCAGTCGCTCCGACCACGAAGTTTGCGCTTAGGTTAAATACTTCGCCACTAATATGATTTTTAATCAACGCGGTCCATTGCAGGCTACTACTTGACCACGATAACTGCTGCAGCTCGTGCTGATAGCGAATGTGCTCTACCACCTTAAACTCGCGTGCAGTGTCAGCGATATAGTTTTTAATATCGTCGCCTTTTGCCAGCATTCTATGGTTGAGCCATGGGCGAAAGCTATAACCAAAGGTCAGCGCATCAGAATCAGAACGAATACCAGGATAGGTAAATAAATCCCATGTACCACCCAAATCGGCTCGCTTTTCTATGATTAAAAAGCGCTGACTATTATTTTTTTTGGTTCGCAGTTTCTTTTTAGAGTGCTTATGATTAAAAAAATGTGGATGACGTTTTTGCGCCACCTGTTGCTGGAGATGACAAGCCATACTGATGCCTGCGATACCAGCACCTCATAATCTGCAGGCAAGCCTGTCGAAGTTTCTTTGGGTTTAAAGTGTTTTTTAACGGCCTGCTTAGCGGTAGTAATATCAAGCATAATACGATCCTTGTCTTTGCATGACTGACTTTAAAATGATTAACTTTAAAAAGGACTAGGGCTTTCCCAATCCATCCATGCGCCCAGCGTGGGATGTTTGAGGCGTAATTGTTGGGCATGTAAATTGAGCCTTGGCGCAATATCTAACGCGCTGCCTTCGGCATAAATAGGGTCGCCAATGATGACATGATCGACGTGTACCATATGGACGCGCAACTGATGACTGCGACCAGTCACTGGCTTTAACAGCACTCGCGTGACTGTCTGACCGTTGCATTGTTCATGTGCCAGTACTTCATACAGCGTTAATGCGTGCTTTGACCAATTAGGGTCGACAATATGGCGCGGTTTTGTGCTTGGTTCATAGCGTACTGGCACTGATATTTTGCCTGTTGCCCCCACACTCTCCCACTCACCAAACACCCGTGCTTGGTACTTCTTTTGAGGCAAACGCTCAATAAACTGCTTACTGATATTGGTTTGAGCCGCAGCGTTTTTGGCAAAGATCAGCAATCCCGAGGTATCCATATCGAGGCGATGAATCAATTTCACCGCTGGATTGGCGCGCTCCAGTCGAGCAAGCAAACTAACCTTGAGTGTTTTACCATCGACACTTAACAGACCTGCCGGTTTATCGACAACCCAAATATCATCGTCTTCGTAGACGGTAATTTCTTGCGCAAATGCTTGAAAAAACTCAAATGGGCGGGCTTTTTCTTGAATATTAAGGGCGTCAATTTCTTTATCGGTAAAAGGCATAGAGTGAACTACTTATATTAATTGATTCAAATTTTATTTTTCAATAGAGATTATGGATACAAGTGACAGATAAAACATAACCTGTGTTGTTATGTTTCGATTTATTGTGCTAATAGTAATTGTTAAACAATTTAACCAGCCTGCATCTGTTAAGGCTGGGCAAACATGTTAATATAATGGCACATTTTCACCACTTCTAAACGATTCTTTGGCCACTCATCATTCTATTATGAAACCAATATATAAGTTGATGAGTGGCGATAGAAATAATAAAACAAGAGAGATAAAACTATGTCAGACCTTATTGTAAATACCACCGATGCAAACTTTGACCAAGACGTATTGCAATCAGACGTGCCAGTACTGGTAGATTTTTGGGCAACGTGGTGTGGGCCTTGTAAAGCCATCGCGCCTATCTTAGAAGATCTAGCGACTGAATACCAAGGCAAAGTCAAAATCGTTAAAGTCGATGTGGATAATAACCCACAAGCGGCCAGCCGTTTTGGTATCCGTAACATTCCAACCTTGTTTGTCTTTAAAGGTGGCGAAAAAGTTGATTCTGTCATGGGTTTACAGCCAAAAGCGGAATTGGCAAAAGTACTAGACAAGCATCTGTAAATTAAAATAATACTAAACCCAAAAAGTACGACTAGTGGCTGCAAACTCGTTTAGTTTACAAGACGTAGTACTTACACTCGTTTTCCTTGCTACTCTAATTTTTGTGGATGGTATAAGCTTGTTTCGGATGTTTTTACGCAAGCACAGCTACAAATAGAATAAACGAAAAAGCCATTATCTCCCTGAGACAATGGCTTTTTTGCTGGTTTTTTATGCAAAAAACTCAATTATATGACTTTTTTGGCAAAACTCATTGACAACACTATTGTGAAGACCGTATAGTCTGCTGACAAGAGAAAACTAACAGTTTTCCTAAGTATCTTGTCGCTATTCTCCTCGTGTTTATCAACAAAAACACAGTCGTCATTATAAACACCATTACTTAACGAAATGACTAAATACAATTACTGATATTGAGTTTTTGGCGCAGACTCTTATGTAGCCTCTTTATCCTCCTTATTTATAACCTTGCATCAAACGCTTGCAATGCATACATAAGCAGACACAATACCAAGACTACATAAATTCCAGCACTGCACACACCCTCTATCGCCATAATATCGTTGTTTTAATCACTGTCGTGACTTGTGCTACTAATGGCATCTCTCATCTGATCAATTGCTAATGACCTATCTATGAATCTAACTGAATTAAAGAAAAAATCAATCGCTGAGCTATTGGCTATAGCCAAGGAAATGGGTCTTGATAATATGGCACGTAGCCGTAAACAAGACATTATTTTTGCTATCCTAAAAACCCATGCCCGTAATGGTGAGGCCATTTATGGTGATGGTGTGCTTGAGGTTCTTCCTGACGGGTTTGGCTTTTTGCGCTCATCAGAAGGCTCTTATTTAGCAGGTCCTGATGATATCTATGTCAGCCCTAGCCAAATTCGCCGTTTCAGTCTCAAAACGGGTGACAGTATCGCTGGCACGATTCGTCCACCCAAAGATTCTGAGCGTTATTTTGCACTATTAAAGGTTGGCGAAATCAACTTTGATACGCCAGATCGCTCACGTCATAAACTTATCTTTGAAAACTTAACGCCGCTATTCCCAACTGAGCAGCTAAAGTTAGAACTCGGTAACGGTACGACTGAAGACTTGACTGGCCGCATCATTGACCTAATCGCCCCAATCGGTAAAGGTCAACGCTCTATTATCGTTGCCCCGCCGAAAGCGGGTAAAACGATGTTGCTACAGACCATCGCCCAGTCAATTACCCGTAACAACCCTGAATGCTACCTTATTGTACTATTGATTGATGAGCGTCCAGAAGAAGTGACCGAGATGGAACGCACAGTACGCGGGGAAGTCGTCGCTTCGACTTTTGATGAACCGCCACAACGTCACGTACAAGTTGCGGATATGGTCATCGAAAAAGCCAAGCGTTTGGTCGAGCACAAACAAGATGTTGTTATCTTATTGGATTCTATTACTCGCCTTGCCCGCGCTTATAACACCGTTATTCCCTCATCGGGCAAAGTATTAACCGGTGGTTTGGATGCCAATGCGTTAGAGCGTCCAAAACGCTTTTTTGGTGCCGCTCGTAACGTCGAAGAAGGCGGCAGCTTGACTATCATTGCCAGTGCACTAATCGATACTGGCAGTAAAATGGATAGCGTCATCTTCGAAGAATTCAAAGGAACGGGAAACCAAGAGATTACGCTTGAGCGTGATTTGGCTGAAAAACGTATTTTCCCTGCCATTAATATCAAAAAATCTGGTACACGCCGCGAAGAGCGTCTGCTCAATGAAGACAAATTACGTAAAGTTTGGATTCTACGCAAGCTTCTACAACCAATGGATGGCGTACAAGCAACTGAGTTCTTATTGGATCGCTTAAAAGAGGCGAAGACCAATGATGAATTTTTTGAACAAATGAAACGCAAATCTCAAAACTAGATAGTGATTCTAATGGTGTTTCTATTATAAAAGGCTGCTCTAGTGCAGTCTTTTTTTTGGATTCTTTTACGTGAAACCTAAAAAACAGTTAGCGTATTATCCCTATGAATACAAGAAACCTAAATGAAACCCCTACCAATGACATATAATGGCAACATCATTTACATCTCGCTTGCAAAGCTTAGCGTTTCTACTACGACCAAATATATACTAATCAGGTAACATTAGACCTAGTATGAATGTATTTAGGAAAGTAATTTTATTTGAAGTGATTTTAATTTGAAGTGACCTTATTTAAGACATTCGAATACCTGACACAGATTGACCGTACTCAATTGATGATTATCATAAGATGAGTACTTTATTTTAAACTTAATCAATTAATAGGTGAAAACATGAAATTTGCTAAAACTATCGCAATGACTGCTCTTACTAGCTCAGCTCTAATCATGGGCGGCTGTGCATCTAACGGCTACAACACTGGTTTAAGCAATACTGCTAAAGGTGCTGGTGCTGGTGCTGCTGCAGGCGCTCTTATCAAGAGTGGCGGCAACAGTAAAGACATCGCTCGTGGCGCACTAGGTGGCGCTGCACTAGGTGGTGCAGGTGCTTATATCCTTGACCAAACCAGATAATTGGTTTTAGATAAATATTTATTAAGACTTTACTTTATCTCGATAAGTATTTAGTCCTAAAAAAACCTGCAATTAATTGCAGGTTTTTTTGTGCGTGGCATTTGGTTGCCTGATTAATAAACCACTCACTTTATAACTAATATAGTTAAAATACTTTAAAAACGCTACGATACTGCGGGTATAGTTTTTTTGCAGCCTCTGTCTGCGTAGGCACAGCAAGCTAGAAAAAACGGTACCTGCAGTACGTGATGTAGCGATATTACTTCTCACTGACTATACCATTCATAAAAATTAGAGTAGCAAGGAAAACGAGTGCAAGTGCTACGCATTGTAGACTAAACGAGTTTGACACAGCTAATCGTACTTTTTAGGTTTGGTATAACCTGCTTTATAACGCCCCACTAAAAGTATCACAAGACTGTACGCTGCCACTCTCTAAACCACGCGTAAACCATTGCACACGCTGTTGACTGGTGCCATGGGTGAAGTTATCAGGCACCACTGCTCCACCACTCGCCTGTGCTAAGCGATCATCGCCAATTTGGCCTGCGGCATTAATAGCTTCATCGATATCACCCGCTTCCAAAAACTGTACGCGCTCCTGATTGCGCTGTGCCCAAACACCAGCAAAGCAATCTGCTTGTAGCTCTTGCAATACAGACAGTTTATTTGCTTGTGCCCGTGTCACTTGGCGGCTGGCTTCATTCACCTGCTGAGTAATGCCTAATAAGGTTTGTACATGATGACCAACTTCATGCGAGATAACATAAGCTTGGGCAAAATCGCCCGCTTTACCTTGGTTTTCGCTGTCCCCTGAGCCTTGTATATCACCAGAAATACCAAGGTTTTGACGCATTTCTACAAAAAATGAGGTATCTAAATAGACGGTCTGATCACCTGGACAATAAAAAGGACCGGTTGCCGCGCTAGCACTACCGCAAGCTGAGCTGACTTGGCCATTGAATAGTATAAGAGACGGCTCTTTATAGGTACTGCCCGCTTCATTAAACACCTGATGCCAAACTTCTTCGGTATCTGCCAATACGACTTTTACAAACTGCGTATCACGGTCGTCACTGGTTGCAGGCTCAGTAGAGGTGTTATTGCCACCACCCGCAACCACTTGACCGGTTTGCAAGGCGGTCATGGGGTTTACCCCAAATACCAACCATAAAATACCAGCAATAATAATACCGCCAATACCGCCGCCGATCATCTTACCGCCGCCACTGCTTGAGCGTACGTTAGAACTGCCACGCCTACCTTGCCATTTCATAATTT
>NZ_JBQSXN010000049.1:0-23756 GCF_052378235.1 Psychrobacter sp. AOP3-A1-26 | reverse complement strand
CATCAAAGACAAGGGCTTGCGATTGGTGGTGGCCGATCTACCAACCACGCATACGGTAAGTAAGGGCATGACAGGTGAGATCCTAGCAGTGATTAACCATATGCTGATCGACTTGTTAGCAACGATGGCAAAGCTTGATAACGATAAGCGTAGAGAGCGTATTAAGCAGGGGTTAGCGAATAGTGGTTATAAGCCCACAGGTAAGAAAGCCAATACAGTGAAACATAATCGTATTAGAGAGTTGGCCAGTCAAAACAATATGACGAAAGAGGAGATTGCTAAGGCGGTTGGTGTTGGGGTGGCTACGGTTTATAGGGTGTTAAAGCAGGGATGATAGCTGAGGTTTTTTAATTGTTTATTTGCCTTCTTATAGACACAATGCGATCAGACATATAATGATTAATCTTATAGATTCTAATCATACATTCTGATTCGAAAAAATTGCCTCCAATATAGCCGGGGCGGTTCACAAATATTTGCACTGGTTCTAGTGGAGTATCAATATTCCTTATAACCCATCCCAGCTTTCATGTTTAAAATTAATCACTCTTGGTAACGTTCCTCGATCACTTTGTTGTTGTAAAGTTTTACTACGATGCAATAAGAAATCAAGTAAGTGGTTGCGAATTTTATAATAGTGGCTATGGTGGTGAATATCATCTCGATGACGTGGCTTAGGAATGGTATTTTCAACAATTTCTGCCAAAAAAGCTCTAGGGCCGTTACTCATCAAAAAAATGCGGTCAGCTAGTAAAATTGCTTCGTCAATATCATGGGTAATCATAAAAACTGTTTGATGGGTTTCATTAACGATATTAACCAGTTCATCTTGAATCACGCCACGCGTTAGAGCATCTAACGCTCCAAACGGCTCATCCATTAAGAGCATTTTGGGCTGAGTTGCAAATGCACGAGCGATACCAACACGTTGTTTCATACCACCAGATAATTCGCTGGGTTTTTTATGCTTGACTCCTGCCAAGCTAACCATACCAAGATAATGGTTTATCTGTTCATCCAAGTATTTGGCAGAGATATTAGGGGTTTTGGCTTTGATAGCAAAGGCGATATTGTCGCTGACGGAGAGCCAAGGAAGTAAGGCATGACTTTGGAACACAACACCACGCTCTAAACCTGGAGCAGTAACCGCTTTGTCCCCCATGATTATTTCGCCACTACTAGCTTTTTCTAGCCCCGCTAGAGCATTTAAAATCGTGGATTTACCACAGCCAGAGTGCCCAATTAGGCAAATAAATTCGTTTTTATAGATATCAAAATTGACGTTTTCAAACACGTTTTCGCCTGTGCCATAGTGTTTGGTTAAATTTCTTAATTCAATCAAATTTTGAGCATCATTATTCGACATAACTCACCTTTTTTTGTAATAACCCAAACAATGAATCCAAAATCATACCTATTACCCCAATAAGCAATACCGCAAAAATCACATTAGCAATTGAAAGGTTATTCCATTGATTCCACACAAAATAGCCAATCCCTGTACCGCCAACGAGCATTTCTGCTGCCACAATGACAAGCCATGCTATCCCCATTGAAATCCGCATTCCTATCACGATAGTCGGTGCAGCCGCAGGAATAACAATTTTGGTCGCTGTTTGCATTGGTGATAACTCAAGCGTACGAGCGACATTGCGCCATTCACGGCGGACATTTGCGACACCAAAAGCAGTATTGGTCAGCATTGGCCAAATTGAACAAATAAAAATCACAAAGATACTTGATGCATCAGAATCCTTGATGGTGTAAAGCGCAATCGGCATCCAAGCAAGTGGTGAAATCGGCTTTAGCAGTTGAATAAACGGCATTAATGCGTAGTTTAATACAGGTGATATACCAATCATATAACCAAGTGGAATAGCAACAATCATTGCTAAGAAAAATCCAAGCAATACACGCCCTATCGAGTAACTAATCTGAATGCCAATGCCTTTGTCATTCAAGCCCCTGTCATAAAATGGGTCAGAAATATGTCCCCAAGAAGTTTTAGCAAAATCAGCTAGACTTGGAAATTCACTCTTCTGTCTTTTGACTACCGCCCCTGCTTCTGTGCCTTCGGGGATATCTCCCATCAGCACACTATATTCTAGTTTGAGTGGGTCAGTCGGTGCATGAAATTGTATTGGTAAAGTGGCCATATGCCAAATACCAAGCGTAGAGAGCAGAATTAATAAGGATAAAAGGTAACCTTTGGTTTTGGTAGAAATGTTTTTCATGTAGCGATTTACCCTTTATGACCGATAGCGAAAGAATTGAGGTACTCATTCGGATTACTAGGGTCAAATGCTTTACCCATCACGCTAAAAGAAGGATAGCCGCTTGCCAAGCCGGATCCATCTTTGCTTAATTTATCTTTAACTGGGTAA
The DNA here is from genome assembly GCF_052378235.1 of Psychrobacter sp. AOP3-A1-26. NCBI lineage: Bacteria > Pseudomonadati > Pseudomonadota > Gammaproteobacteria > Moraxellales > Moraxellaceae > Psychrobacter > Psychrobacter sp. AOP3-A1-26. Next base: position 21,372 of record NZ_JBQSXN010000049.1, on the reverse strand, counting down.
CCCATCAATTGCATTTGTTTTTTGGCATCAGTGAGCATAAATACTTTTTCGGCAATATCTTGATAGTTAACACTCTCTTTGAGATAACCCCAGCGTTTCATCTGTGTCATCATCCATACAGCCACGCTGTACCAAGGTAATACATCAAAACTCATACGGTCTGGAAAATCTTGAATATTTTCAACACCATCAGCAAATCGACCCATCAGTGACTGACGAAGCACTAATTCTGGTTGATTAAGATAATTTGGTTTTGACAACAAGGTAGAAAGTCCATGCCGAATGGTACGGTCATTTGCCATAATATTCGCTTTTATAATAGCTCGATTCATTGCCAAAAAAGTTTGTGGATTTTCATTGATAAAGCTTTGCGATGTGCCAAACGAACAACACGGATGACCGTTCCAAATATCTTGACTTAACGTATGAATGTAGCCTGCCTTATCCCAAACTGCTCGCTGATTAAATGGCTCAGGTCCAAAAAATCCGTCGATATTGCCTGCCTTAAGATTGGCAATCATATCAGGCGGTGTGGTAAGTCGCAGTTTTACATCTTTATCTGGGTCAAGTCCATGTTCTGCCAAAAAGTAACGCAATAAATAATTGTGCATTGAATGCTCAAACGGAATGGCAAAGGTCATCCCTTTCCAATTTTTTGGGTCACGATTATCCTTGTGCTTGAGCGACATAACAAGGGCTTGACCATTGGTATTTTGAATTGCTGCTACTTTCATATCTTGCTGTGCAGAGCCGAGCCCTAAACTAATAGCAATCGGCATCGGTGCAAGAAAATGGGTCGCATCAAGCTCACGATTTACCATTTGGTCACGCACCAAAGCCCAACCTGCTCGCTTGAGTAAATTTGCCTTGAGGCCTTGCTCTTGGTAAAAACCCATTGGATCAGCCATAATCAAGGGTGTCGCGCACAAAATCGGTAAAAACCCAATATTAACTTGTTTTTTCTCTGGATTAAGTTTATCCAATGCCGCTGCTTCTTGTAGGCTTGCAATTGGCAAAACACTAGCAATCGCCGCCATTGCAGTCCCTGTGCCAACAGATTTTAAAAACGCTCGGCGAGTCGGCTCATGTGGAAACAAGGCTTTTATTGCTACCGCCTCGATAAAATCATGGCTCAGTTGCTCAGTAGTGCTTTGTTCGCCATAGCTTTTTTGCAAATATGTAACTTGCCGTGTTTGCTCATTGCTAAAACTAGCAGTGCATTCCAATTGACTAGTGTGTTTACCACAAGTACAACTACCAAAATGCAATTGTTGATCGCTGTTATAAGGGCGGAAAATATTATTCTGATGGTTGCTCATAAATTTTTACTTTAAAGTTTTTAAAAGATTAGACCGCTGACGATCAGCAAAGCTCAACAAAAATACTTATCATATTTTGATATATCAATATTGTCATTTAACCTATGATTTTTATAATGAAAAATCCATATCCGCCACGATTTCCACTCGTCCATCGCCCGCTTCTATCGCCTGTTGCATAATCAGAGTCTTACCATCATCAACAATCGTTTCCCAATGCGAATTCCTGCATGGACTACCTGTCACTGTCACCGCAACTGATTTGGTTTTTAGCCGAACCACAGGAGTTTGGTGACTATAGCCTTCACTGTCCAGATCCAGTACTTGGTGAGCGATGGTATCTGCTTGCTGGCGTATCGGTGCAACAAAACGACATGCTTGACCATCGATTGCCATACAGTCTCCAATCGCGTAGACATCGGCTTGTGATGTTTGCAAAGTCTGATTATCGACAATAATCCCTTGCTGTGGCGCAAACCTAATTCCTGCACGGTTAGGCAAGCGGCCATCTACAATTAATCCTGTGCTGGCAACCACTTCATCAACTGTAATCGTTTTATCGTTATCGGCAAAGTGAATTTCATATTGACCATTTTCATTTTTATCAATAGAACTAACTGTGTTATTTCCTAAAAAATTGATATTGGTACGCACGAGAGCATCTTTTACCATTTGGCTAGCTTTGGTCGGCAAAATTTCAGCAAGTGGCAATGCGTTACGGTCAATTAAGATGACTTGATGTCCTGCTTTGACAATATCTTCGGCAAACTCACTACCTATCATCCCTGCACCGATAATTGCTACCAACTGATTGGGTTTTACTGCCAATTTTTGTTGCAGTTTAGCAAACATATCGACATGGTTAATTCGCCAAACAAATTTTGGTAGTAAGCTTTTCGGTAAAACAGGTTTTGCCCCTATCGCAAATACCAGTGAGTCATAATTAAAATCACCCCTAGTGGTACGCACTTGCTTGTTAAGGGTGTCAATGTGCATGACAAACGTATTGGCGACCAAACCAATATTTAAACGCTCACTTTCGGCAGTCGCAAGTTGAGTAATCAGATTCTCAGCATTTTTACTTTGGCTAATAGCAATTGATAATTGCGGTTTATGGTATCTATTACCACTGTCTGCGGTAATTAAGGTAATGGGGTAGTCTGCGTCCAAAACACGCACTGATTCAATCACAGCCCAACCTGCTAGACCTGCACCTATTACCACCAATCCCCCTGTGTTACTGATAGGATTAATTTGGGGCTTGACGATGTTAATGGAGCGCGGGATAAATAATTCAAAATCTCGTTTGGTTACACCACACAATGGACATTGCCAATCTTCCGGAATATCTTCATAGCGAGTGCCTGCGGGAAGACCGCCATCTGGGTCACCCAGCTTTTCATCATAAATCCAACCACAGGCACGGCATAAGAACTGCTTCCACTCACCACGTCCGTCAGTTGGATTGTTATCTTTATCTATGTTCATATCTTTCTCTGTTATTAAGTTTTGAGCATATTCAAAACGCCACCACTCATTTTTTAATTAAAAAAAGATAAAATCAATTAGGCGTAATCTCAGTCATTAGTTGATGGGACAAAAAGCGTAAATGCTTAATCGCAGGGGTCACAATCGCCACAAAATGAGCTTCACGGATACGCCGTTGCGGATTAGACGTCATCAAGTAACCTCTTGCACCTTGATGTAAAAGACTTGCTTGCGTAGCATCTAGCGATAATTTGGCACTTTGGATACGTAAATCTAGAACATCTAGCAGATAGTCTTTGCTAGGGTTAAATGGTGTTTTGGCAAGCTCTCGAGTGTGATCCACAGTATTGTCTAATGCCAATTGCAAGCCGCTTGCTTGGTCTTCCAAAAACTGATTGACATGACCGAGTTGCCCTTCAACCGCACGAATATCATCAATTGCCCCTTGGATAATGCCAATACCTATACCCAACTGCATGAGTACAAACGCGCCTCGAATACGCTCGATAAAAGGTTTCGCAGGGTCGGCGATAATATCGTCGGTCGGTACAAAATAATCATTTAGCTCAATTTTCCAAGTGCTAGAACCTTCCATTCCACTAAATGTGGGACATTGGCTTAACCTCCACTCCCTTTTTCTCTCATCATCAAACGCTAGCAAAAAGAAAATATCGAATGGCAAGTCATTGCTGATGTTACTAATAGATTCTACCGTTGCTACCGCACCACAATACTGATGCGGTGCAATATGGCTAATCCAAGGCAAGGTGCCAGACACACGATAACCGCCTTCTACTTTCTTGGCACGTAAAATCATAGGTTCAATATTTGCCCAAGTTTTCATTGGATTGGATAATGCTGTACCGCCGAATGTATTGCCCAATGTGTGATTTGGTAATATACGGTTTTTGAGAGATGTATTCTCAGATTGGTCAAGATAAAAACCCATAACCTGATGACACCACGATAAAAAGCCCGTTGTACCACAAACTTTAGAAATCTGCGCTGTGCTCTCAATAGCTGTCATAAAGCCATTGTTTTGACTGCTCAAATGCGATGCAAACGCTCCAAGTTTAGCCAACTCTCCCATTTCTTTAATAGGATAATAACCTTTGTCAATGGCAATGGGGTCAAGGATTAGCTTTGCTGCATCACCAATGTTTTGCAGCAACCGCGGCCTATCTTTCCACTGTGCTATCAATGGCAATGAAGTATTTGACATAAGAGGTTTATCGTAAAAGGTGGCAAAATTGGTTGAGATTTGATGGCTCATGAGATGAAACAACCTAAATATTGATGGAGGAATAACTAAAAATGCAAAAACCGCTCATCACTTGGTTGAGATGAACGGTTTTATGCAATCAAATATGCAAAATCTCAACGACTTGCTTATTACGTTAGCTTTATTTTTTTGGAGCGAAAGGTTGTAATTCTGGGTTAATATCATTTTTAGCTACATTATTCGCATAGTTACAAAGAGTTGCTAAGGCAATGCCCATCACGATATCAAGAATATTGGTGTCGTTATAACCTGCATCTTTAATGGCTTGTAATTCGCTATCTGAGACTTGACCACGTTTGTCAATTAATTGCATAACAAATTGAGCAATCGCTTGGTATTTAGTATTATCTTCGATATTGGTACGTTCACGTAAGGCGTTTACTACATTTTCTGGCATTTTTAGTTTCGTAGCCACCTTAGTATGACCTGCTATACAGAAGTCGCAACCATTGTGAGCTGCAGCGGTAATCTGTACAACCTCAATTTCTTCAGAAGTTAAGCTATTACGACTATTCATCTTCCCGACTTCTTGGTACATCTCTAACGCTTGGGGTGAATTTGATAATACGCCAATTAAGTTAGGGATAAAGCCGTTTGCTTTTTCGACCGCAGCAATACGCTCTTTGGCTTTTTCTGGAGCAGTTTCAATAGTGTTTACAGTTAGACGCGCCATTGACTTTTCCTTTTTTAGGCAGTTTTAAATTCATGAATATTATTGTAGGTTTTTATCAGCGAAAGACCTAATTCGTAAATAGAATATATAAATCCCAATGTTGAATAAATACTTTTAATAATCTATCGATCTATACCCCACTTTCAACTTTGAAAGTGATTGAAAAAAGAAGAGCAGAGCACTAATCTAGTGTTTTCGACCAAGAATACAACGGAGTCATGAGATGCGCATAGATGAATTTATCATCAATATCTATTTAGATATAGAATGATATTACAAAATAGGGTGGTGTATCAAAAAGTATGCTGGAGTAATAAAAGAAGGGTGACAGCCGAAGCAAGATGATATATTTGAGGTTATGAAGACACAAATACAGATCAATTGCCCCGACTGTCACAGTCCCAGTTTAAAGAAAAACGGCAAAAAAAGCTATGGCAAGCAGAACTATCAATGTAAGGACTGCAAACGCCAGTTTATTGGCGATCATGCCCTAACTTATAACGGCTGTCACTCTACAATAGAAGATAAAATACGGCTAATGACAGTGAGAGGCTGTGGCGTCAGAGACTGACCCCTGCCGTCAAATCCGTATACATAAACTTGGGAGATTTTAGTTACGCAGCTTGACGATAATAATCAAACCACATCTGTCTTGGCGATTTATAGCTCAAGCCCTTTTGAATCCTAGTCTGGTTGTAATATAGCTCGATGTATCTAATGATATCGGTAATGGCGGCAAATCTAGTTTTATAATCCTTATGATATACCAACTCATTCTTCAATATGCCCCAGAAGCTTTCTATTGGAGCATTGTCGAAGCAATTACCTTTAGCGCTCATTGAACCTGTAAACTGATGCTGCTTAACGATCTTGTGGTAGGCATGGCTGCAATACTGGCTGCCTCTGTCAGAGTGAACGATTAGCCCTTTGTTTGGACGTTTATTCCTGATGGCCATGTTCAATGCGCGACAGACCAAATCTGCGGTCATGCGTTTGTTGATCGCATAGCCGACCAGCTCTTTGGTATATAAGTCTTTGACTCCCGCTAAATACAACCAGCCCTCATGTGTCCAGATATAAGTAATATCGCTTACCCATGCTTGGTTAGGGCGACTGGTGTCAAACTTCTGATCGAGCACGTTTGGATAGACCAGTTTGTGATGATTAGAGTCAGTGGTGACTTTAAAGCGCTTATGACGACGGCATTTGATGCCGTGTTCCTCTTTGATGCTTCTGACCATGTATAGACTAATATCATACCCTTGCTCGGTGAGCGTTGCATGCAGACGCTCAACACCATAGCGCTCATGAGTCTCACTATGAGCGGCTTTAACTAGTAGCTCGCACTGATTACGGTGTACCTGCTGACAGCTGATATCACGACTCAGCCAGTCGTAGTAGCTCGATGGTTTAACGCTAAGTACGCGGCACATCCTACTGATGCTAAAGATTTGCTGGTTGTCTTTGATAAAGGCGTACTTGACTAGCTGTCACTGCGGGCATAGCCCTTCGCCTTGCGTCACTAAAACAGTCTCCCAGACTGTTTCTTAACGTTCCTCATTCGCGAAGTACGCCGTCGCCTCATTCGAGCATAGCTCTCATCTTGCGTCGGGGCGAAGCAGTGCTTCGCTTTATCCCTCCTCATTTAAGATCTCGCGCTCCTCTTCGGCAACTTTAAGCTGTCGCTTTAGGCGTTTTACCTCTTCAAGCGCACTCATAAGTTCAGGGTCATACTGCTTTGTTCCTACAAGCTTGCCTTGATTGGCTTTGTTATGCCAATTTGAGAGCGTTTGCATCTCTATTTCGAGCTGCTGAACAGTTGCACTCAAGTTACGATTGTTGTCTGTTATCTTTTTGACAGCTTCAGCTTTAAATTCGTTACTGTAGGTTCTTAATTTCTTGGTCATGGTAAACTCCTATAATTGTGCTTAGTTTACCAAGTTTAGTTGTACGGTTTCTTCAGCATAGCTCATGAGCGAGCTCGTCGCTTAAACTGTAGTAAAACAGGCATTTATCATGCCCTAAAGCGCCTAGGCATCAGTCAAAAAAAAGACCTTAGAGCATCCAAAAGCCTGTCCGATCAAAAGAGCGATATACCACAGTAAGCTTAATAGCTTTAGGCAGCAAGGCTATCCCATCGTTTATATATACGCGCGCGGCTTTGAGCACGAGACCATTCGCTCTCATGGTTATGCACCGATTGGTAAGCCTTGTATCGATAGCTACAACTGGCAAGGTAAAAAGCGAACCAACGTTATCGGTGCTCTCTATGAAAAGATGCTGTTTGCACTAGATTACTTTAAGCACAACATTAACAGCAGCATATTCTACGAATGGTGCAAACAAACCCTAATCCCAAGTCTTAAAACCAAATGCGTGATTGTGATGGATAATGCCAGATTTCATAAGAGTAAGCGCATTCAAAAGCTACTGAATAGGCATGGTCATCGTATTCTATGGCTGCCACCGTACAGCCCTGATTTGAACCCTATTGAAAAGAAATGGGCACAAGTAAAGTTTCTACGCCAAGGCTGGTTGGAAAACGACTTATCCAAGTTGTTTTATGATGTTTGTCCTAACCATAACAATTTTATTTTGAACTGACTATATCATATCTATTCTTAATATAGATTAGGGTCTCTATATATATTCTTAGATTAACATACCAAGTGCAACGCTAAATAATATTATAGAACACCTGACTAGGAGTCTTGAAATCTAACCGTTTTCTTGGTCTGTTATTTAGTTTATTCTCAATCATTTGAATCTCTTGATCAGAGACTTGTCTAAAATCACAGCCTTTAGGTAAGAACTCTCTGATCAAGCCATTAGTATTTTCATTCGTACCTCGTTGCCAAGACGCATAAGCATCAGCAAAGAAGAATGGACTAAAGAGTTTTTGCCTCACTTTTTTGTGATCTGCGAACTCTTTACCATTGTCAGAGGTAATCGTTTTGACCTGTATTTTTACTGGGGTTAAAAGATCTATCATCGCCTCTGACACTTGTGATGCACTCTTTTTAAGCACACGTTTCATCTTAAGCAGTCCTGTACGGCGCTCAACGATCGTCACAATCGCTTGCTTGTGATGCTGACCGATAATCGTATCCGCCTCCCAGTCTCCAATCCGCGTGCGCGCATCAACTATGGAGGGGCGCTTATGGATTGAGACTCTGTCATTGATACGACCTCGGGTCTCAGTAGTTAGTGGCTTACGATAAGGTTTGGCTTTACGTCTAAGACACTGCCATAACGTGCCACCTTTACTCTTGTCACTCCAGATATAGCGATAGATGCTCACGTGACTAATGCCACCATGAAACCCGGCTATCTGCTGGGGACTCCAGCTGTCTTTAAGCTTGTTTGTGACCCAATCCCATACGTCAGTGATGATAGTGAAAGCATTGTTTGATCGTCTTGCACGAGCTTTGTTATCGGCATAATGAGCTCGGTAACCTCGCAGGCTTTTATTACGCTTAAGCTCTCTTGATATAGTACTAGGACTTCTGCCTAATGCATCAGCTATAAATTTAATACTATGTTTCGCACCTTTAAGGGCATAAATCTGATATCGTTCACCTAGGCTTAGATGTGTATAGTTCATGGTTACAATCTCACTTTGGTCGGTGGATATAAACTTTGATGCTAGCGCATCTAGGTCTTTTTTTCACCTCGCATTTGGTATTGCACTTCATGTGTTAATCTAAGATTTGTTTAAACTTGCCCAAATAACATTACGCCATGTATTAATGAAGGGCCTAAGAATACCATAAACAATCCCGCTAAAATCATTGTTAAACTAGCTATAACGCCCTCGTCCTCATTGCGCTGACTTGCCCGGGCTGTACCAAAACCGTGTGATGCATTACCAAATGCGATTCCATTTGCAAGATGTGAGCGAATACGAAAAAAAGTCAAAATCATATCCCCTAAAATCATTCCCACAATCCCTGTAATCAAAGTAAACAATGAAACTAAAGAGGAAGATCCGTGAATTTTTTCAGATAAGTCTAACGCAAATGGTGTCGATATTGAACGGGCCATCAAGCTATAGGTCAAGGTCTTATCAAAATGGAACAAACCAGTGAATAGGTATATGCTTAAGACTCCCACCACCATCCCAACAGTTATAGAAGCGGTCAAAGCCAAAGCATGTTGACGTATTAAACGACGATATTCATAAATAGGTATAGCAAACGCAACCGTTGCGGGGGCAAGTAACTGCACAATCCAAGCTGTATCTTTCCAATAAGTATCATAAGAGATATTAAAGATAATCATTAATGAAAGCGTTATTACTGGAACCGTGATAGCTGGGTTTAGCCAAGATTTTCGATAGCGCACATAGATTACTTTAGCCATATAATAAGCAGCTAATGTCCAAATGAGACAAAGGATTGACCAGACATTCATTGTAAATCCTCACACATTATCATTATTTTTTAGGTTTAATTGGGCTTTATGAATCTGATGTCGATACAATCTACGTTGCAAACGGTGCACCATAATAAAGGTTAATGCTGAGCTTAACATCACCATCGCGGTACTTAAGATAATTGTCAGCATTAATTGCCAGCCCTTACTGATAAATAGCGCCTTGTATTGAAGTATTGACATCATAAGTGGGATAAACATTAATACTAATTCACCCAAAACAAATTTTGCCCCCAGTCTGACCCAGTTAACCTTGATAGCACCACTCATTAATAAGATCAGCATTAAAGATACTCCTAAGACGCCTGAGGATACGGGTAAATGCAATAACTCAACCAATATCGCAGCACAATACCAGACAGCTGCGATAATAGCGCATTGCATAAGGACATGAAGCCATGATTGGCCATAGAACCTTTGAAGTGCCAGTTTTGTTTTAGCTAAAAAACAGGAGGATAGACGAAGATTAAGATTACGCATAATAGTTGTTGTTTGTTGATTAGAGACTACTTATTATAAAAATACTATAGTCATAAATTATGAATTATATTTTTATTTTTATTCCCAATTTCTATAATAAATTTCGTTCTTTCTCTTAAATGTGGTCTATTATTTATGATAACTTTCAAGCAATTACGCTGCTTTGTGACAGTCGTAAAAACAGGTGGGTTTCTTCAAGCCAGTATCCAACTCAATTTAACTCAACCCACCGTTACCAAATCCATCAGTAACCTTGAAGAATATTTAGGCGTAGCTCTGTTTGATAAGCCGTTGACTCATAGAAAAAAGCGGCTAGTTAATTTAACGGAAATTGGCGAACACCTCTATATTCAAGCAGTGGATATCTTACAAAAGGCAGATAATCTTGAACAAACAGTAGTAGATTATCAGCAATTAATAGGTGGTAAGTTGCGTCTAGGGATTTCACCGTTAGGCAGTGAAATACTAAGCAAAGCTATTTTTAACTTTTACCAAATGCATCCTAGTATAGAAACCTCACTTATCGAAGATGGTGCTGAGTCACTTAAGCAGGCCCTTCTAGAGGGGCAACTTGATGTGGCAACATTGATGAAGCCGATTGACGATGATTTTGACTACTCGTCGATATGTTGCTATCCAGTGGTGGTCGTAGCAAATAAAAACCGTATGGGTAAGCGAAAAACGAAGGTAACACTTAAATCACTATCAAATGCACCCCTAATTTTATTTACCTCCAATTCATCATTTACTCCAATGATTATAGAAAACTGTCAATCACTAGGTTTTGAACCTAATATTATTTGCCAAACCAATCAGTGGCACTTGCTTCTTGACATGGTAAAACAGGATATGGGTGTGACTCTTTTGCCTCAATATTATACTCAAAAGTTGGATTTAACAGGATTAGTCTGCTTGCCACTAACCCAACCTCAGTTAAAATGGGAGCTTGTCATGGCTTGGCGCCGTCATCGCTTGCTTACACCAAGTATGCAAGCTTGGCTTGATAACATAAGAAAAAATATATAACTAGGCCTTGATAATGCTTTGGCTGTAACAGGGCATAGGTTATACAAAACAGAGGTGATTGAATATTTGAAAGCAGATTTGCAAGGTTTAGCGAATGTACAACTTGCGACATTGAATTGGGTAGATTGGTTCAATAAAAAGCGTATACACAGTGCATTGGGCTATGTATCGCCTTTTGAGTTTGAGAGCCTTTCCTAAAAAGTGTGTAACTGCTTATAATCCACTAACAGGAGAATAAGCAATGACTACTCAATCTGACATTAAAAAACTGGCCGAGCAAATGGCTGGTAGCATGAACAGCTTCGATGACATCAAAGACTTTCAGAAGCAGCTCATGCAGTCGTTTATCGATACTGCCTTAGAGGCTGAGATGGAAGACCATCTCGGCTACCCCAAGCATGAGAAAGCAGACAAGCCTAACAAGCGCAATGGGCACACTAAAAAGACCGTCCGCAGTGACACAGGCGAGCTTGAGATATCCACCCCAAGAGACCGTGATGGTGACTTTGAACCTGCGTTAGTGCGTAAGCATCAAACCCGTATTAGTGGCCTTGATGATAAAATCATATTTCACTACAGGCATAGCCTTACGTCTTGCGCTTCGGGCAAGTGTCTCCCAGACACTTGCTGATCCTCGCTCATACGCCAAGGGTCAAACCACTACCGAGATTGTAGAGAGCATCAAAGAGCTCTATGACGTCGACATCTCAAGCTCTCTTGTCTCAAGAGTCACCGATAACATATTAGAGGACATCACCGTTTGGCAGAACCGGCCGCTGAGCAGTGTTTATCCTATCGTCTATTTGGACTGCATCGTCGTTAAGGTACGCCAAGACAAGCAGATCATCAACAAGGCGATCTATCTGGCGCTAGGCGTGGGACTTGATGGTAAAAAAGAGCTGCTTGGCATGTGGCTATCAGAGAATGAAGGCGCTAAGTTCTGGCTAGGTGTTCTCACTGAATTACAAAACCGCGGGGTACAAGATATCCTCATTGCTTGTGTTGACGGTCTAAAGGGCTTCCCTGATGCCATCAATACCGTTTATCCCAAAGCCAAGGTTCAGCTGTGTATCGTACACATGGTACGCTATTCAATGAAGTTTGTGCCGTGGACGGATAAAAAGGCAATAGCGGCTGATTTAAAAGCCATCTACGGCGCTGATACGCTTGAGATAGCAGAGGCCAATCTCGAGCACTTTGATGAGACTTGGGGCACAGAGTACCCGCACGTGGTCAAGTCTTGGCGTAATAACTGGGAGGGCTTAACGGTGTTCTTTGAGTATCCGAAAGACATCAGAAAAGTGATTTATACTACTAATGCGATAGAATCGCTAAACAGCGTCATTCGGACAGCGGTGAATAAACGTAAGGTGTTCCCGTCTGATCAGGCAGCATTCAAGGTAGTCTACCTAGCAACTCAGCAGGCGTCGTCAAGGTGGTCGATGCCAATCCGTAACTGGACGTCTGCTCTGAATCGTTTTATGATTATGTTTGATGACCGTATCAGTAAGCATTTAATCTAAAGGGCAGTTACACAGAATCTGGGATGGTCTCGATATATTTTAGAAAATACTACCCTTCGTGACCACTAATCCTTATTTAAAATGGACCCTTAGATATTTAGGCTAGTAGCACCAATGGTTTGAGTGGATAAGGTAGTTTTAATGTACTTAGCGAACATTCAACTTTCTAGTTAGGACTCGAATATTTGGCTGTAAGCTAAAGATGTTAATTGTTTAATTTTATGAAATATTACGCAATGTGCTTTGTAATGTACTTACTATGCATTTTCTATTCGTGTTTAGTACGCCACATAGGCATCGATACTCGTACTCAGCATTGTTCTCTTGATTAATTTTGATAACCGCATTAGATTAGGAATTGCTATCCTCAATAATTTTTATTACCTAGGATAGCTTCATCTATTTTCTCGTTATTCTTTAAACTGCCAATAGTAAATATCAACAGTATTTATTGCTACATCATCAATATGCATCTTTAAAAATTAATACGATATCTTCTTTTGTTCCCTTGCGTGGATTACTAAAGGCATTACCATCTTTTAATGCATTATCTGCCATGAGTTCAAAGTCTTGCTCTTTGACTCCTAATTCGCTGAGATGGCCAGGGATGGCGACATCGGCAGAAAGTCTAAACAAGGCATTAATGGCTTTTTCAGCCGCTTCTATCGCTGAACAATCTACTGTATTTTCTCCGAGAAATTCTGCGATATCAGCAAATTTTTGTACATTGGCGATCAAATTATAACGGCATACATGCGGTAATAATATTGCATTGGCAACACCATGTGGCATGTCATATAAACCACCGAGTTGATGTGCCATAGCATGCACATAACCTAAGTTACCATTATTAAAGGCCATACCCGCCAATAGCGAAGCATAAGCCATATTTTCACGGGCTTTAAGATCACTACCATTGGCGACTGCAGTGCGTAGGTTGTTAGCAATCAGTTTGATAGCTTGAATGGCAGCTGCATCGGTAACTGGATTAGCATCTACTGAAACATAGGCTTCAATGGCATGGGTTAGGGCATCCATACCAGTCGCAGCCGTCAAAGCACGTGGTTTACCAATCATCAACAATGGATCATTGATCGAGACCATAGGCAAGTTACGCCAACTGACGATGACGTATTTCAATTGGGTTTTGGTGTCAGTAATCACGCAGTGGCGTGTGACTTCACTGGCAGTACCCGCCGTGGTATTTACTGAGACGATTGGAGGAAGTGGATGGCTCAGAGTATCGATACCTGCATAATCGCCAATCTTGCCTGAATGTGTGGCCATAATACCAATAGCCTTACCGCAATCATGTGGAGAACCCCCACCTACGGTAACGATCATGTCGCATTGATTATCTTGGTAGCATGCTAGTCCGGATGTTACATCGGAATCTTTAGGGTTTGCCTGAACGCCAGAAAACACGCTGCTACTGATACCGACTGCATCGAGGTAGGCAATAGTCTTTTCAACAGCACCATCTTTGAGTGTAGCCAAAAATGGGTCGGTGACAATCAAGGCGTGTTTTCCACCTAATATCTGACAACGTTGTCCTACAACTTCTAAACAGCCTGGACCAAAGAAATTGACGTTAGGTACTAAATAATCATAAAAACGCATAAGTAAATATCCTTTTTAAATATGAATCAGTTTGATGGTTACTACATGGAGAAACTAGAAGAGTCCCATTGAATTGTCGTCATAACTGACTAAGAGATTTTTGGTTTGTTGGTAATGGTCTAGCATCATCTTGTGGGTTTCACGTCCGATACCTGAATTTTTATAACCACCAAAGGCTGCATGCGCAGGGTGTAGACCATAGCAGTTGGTCCAGACTCGCCCAGCCTTTATAGCGCGACCCATGCGATAGGCCAGACTAATATCTCGGGTCCATACCCCTGCAGCAAGACCATATTCAGTGTCATTGGCAATAGCGATGGCTTCATCTTCATCTTTAAAAGTGGTGACTGCGACCACAGGACCAAATATTTCTTCTTGGAAGATGCGCATCTTGTTATGGCCCTTGAGCAGGGTGGGTTGTAAATAGTAGCCTTCTTTTAGTGTATCTGATGGCACCTGGCTTTCACCACCAATTAAGACTTCCGCACCTTCATTTTTACCAATTTCGATATAGTCCAAAACCTTCTTAAACTGTTGCGCTGAGGCCTGGGCACCCAGCATAGTTTCAGTGTCGAGAGGATTACCCTGACGAATATTGCGGACTTTTTCTAAGACTTTTGCCATAAAAGGCTCGTAGATAGATTCATGGATCAAAGCACGCGATGGGCAAGTACAGACTTCACCTTGGTTAAAGAATCCCATCACCAAGCCTTCGACGGCTTTGTCAATGAATTTTGGATTGGCCTGCATAATATCAGCAAAGAAAATATTGGGAGATTTACCGCCAAGTTCCATGGTACTTGGAATTAGATTGACTGCTGCATGTTTCATGATATGCATGCCAGTTGGGGTTGAGCCGGTAAAAGCGATTTTTGCAATACGACGACTTGAGGCAAGCGCCTCACCGGCTTCGTTGCCGAAACCATGTACCAAGTTGAGCACACCTGCTGGTAGGAGATCGCCAATCAACTCTAACAGTACGGTCATCGACAATGGGGTTTGCTCGGCAGGTTTAAGCACGATGGTATTACCCGCGGCAAGTGCAGGTGCTAATTTCCATGCGGCCATCAAGAGTGGAAAGTTCCATGGAATAATCTGTGCTACCACGCCGAGTGGTTCATGAAAGTGGTAAGCTGCCATAGTTTCGTTGATTTCAGATGCACCACCTTCTTGAGCGCGAATACAGCCAGCAAAATAGCGGAAGTGGTCTGCTGAAAGTGGTACGTCAACGTCGAGAGTTTCACGAATCGGTTTACCATTGTCCCAAGTTTCAGTTACAGCTAGATATTCAAGATTGGCTTCGATTCGATCAGCTATTTTTAATAAGACCAATGAACGGTCTTGGACGGAGGTTTTACCCCATGCTTCTGCTGCGGCATGGGCCGCATCAAGGGCCAAGTCCACATCAGCTTGTTGAGAACGTGGAAATTCACCACAGGGTTCATTGTTTATTGGAGTATTGTTAATGAAATATTCGCCTCCTATAGGTTCGACGAATTTGCCACCGATGTAGTTGCCGTAGCGTGGCTTAATACTAAGTAAGCTATTTGCGTGTCCTGGTGCTGCATAAATCATGCTCGTTCCCTCTTGTTTTTGTCCCAGTATCCATACTGTTTACAGCAATATTTTCTACATTGCTTATTAAAGGACGTAGATAAAAAAGTATACATAACGATAAGATGATTATCGTTATGTATACTTTTAACGTAGTAATTTTGATTTGTCAATTCTTATTAGTGTAATGGCACCATAAGCAAATTATTAAATGAGAATTCTTCAGATATGTTTATGCAGGTATGTTTTTAAGAGTATATTTAAAAGAATACTAGTAATAAGCAATCAAGCCTGATATCAGATTAGCAGTGGGTACTGTAACAGCACAATCTGTAAAGATTTTAGTCTTGCATATTTTTCAACTTGAAAACCACCGTCTCAATTAAAGAGCGGTGGTTGATTAGAATATTATCTAGAGGCTTAAGCGCTTGTACTTTATATTTCGCCCATGTAAGAGGTCCTGTTTCTATTTAAACTTGTATTAGTGGACTTTCGAACTGAGATTAATATAGACGAGCTTTATGTTGGCATAGAAAACTGCTTCTCTTCTCGTATTGCTGCACTAGGCCAACGCTGAGTAACAGTTTTTCGGCGAGTAAAAAATCTTACACCGTCTGGACCATACATAAATAGATCTCCGAACAATGAGCGCTTCCAACCTCCAAAGCTCTGTGATGCTACTGGCACTGGTAATGGGATATTTACCCCAACCATGCCGACTTGGATATTATCAACGAAATAGCGAGCCGCTTCTCCATCTCGGGTATAAATACACGTTCCATTACCATACTCATGTTCATTTATAAGCTCTATCGCTTCTTCCATTGTCTGAACACGCATAATTTGAAGCACTGGACCAAAAATTTCTGCATCATAACTGTCCATCTCTTTTGTCACATTGTCTATCAGAGTAGGACCAACGAAAAACCCTTTCTCATGACCTGCTGGTGCCGCATTAGAACCATCAATGATTACTTTTGCTCCTTGGTTTGCAGCACTTTTGATATGCTCCAAAATTTTAGTTTTATGAGCCTGAGTAATGACAGGGCCAAAATCATTTTCTTTGTCCGAATAAGCACCTAGTTTTAGTTGCTGTATTGCCGGCTGCAATGCTTCAACCATTTTATCAGCAATATCATCACCTACTGCTACCGCAACAGATAAAGCCATACAACGTTCGCCTGACGAGCCAAATGCAGCCCCTAATAGAGAAGTGACCACATTATCTAGGTCCGCATCAGGCATGACGATTGCATGATTTTTTGCCCCGCCTAGAGCTTGACATCTTTTACCTTGGGCTGTTGCTGTAGTGTAGATATACTCAGCAATTGGAGTAGATCCTACAAAACTTATAGCTTCAATATCTGAATGATGTAATAGAGCATCAACCGCCTCTTTACCTCCGTTAACGACGTTAAGAACACCATCAGGTAAACCCGCCTCTTTTAAAAGTTTTGCGATAAACAGCGATGCACTTGGATCACGTTCAGATGGCTTTAGAATAAAGGTGTTTCCACAGACGATAGCCATAGGAAACATCCAAAGAGGAACCATAACAGGAAAATTAAATGGGGTGATGCCAGCCACTACTCCTAGTGGATGAAACTCACTCCAAGAATCAATATCTGGACCCGCATTACGACTATGTTCGCCTTTTAATAACTCTGGTGCACCACAAGCATATTCAACGTTTTCGATACCGCGTTGTAATTCACCGGCGGCATCATGCGAAATTTTTCCATGCTCTTCGCCAATTAGCCTGCAAATTTCATCAGCATTTTTTTCTAATAGCTCTTTGAATTTGAACATGACTCTAGCGCGTTTCATAGGTGGCGTTTTACGCCATGCTGGAAAGGCCGCTTTTGCAGCGATAACCGCTTCATCAATAGTTTTAGAACTACCTAAAGCAACCTGTTTACTTACTTCACCAGTAGAAGGGTTATAAATAGGTTGTGTTTGGCTCGCTTCATTAATTTCCTGACCATTAATAAAATGTCCGATAGTTTGCATAATATATATTCCTTTTATAGCATTTAGTTTATACGTAGATTAAAAGTAAGCTTTAGTTTTATTAGCTTGTCGAAACATCATCTGAGCTACTTTCTGCCCATAACAATGTATAAAGTTGAACCATTTCTTCCAAACTCGGTATTCGGGGGTTGTTGTTAGGTGAACCAGAGGAAAATGCTTGTTCACACATGGTATTTATTAGCGCATCAAAATCAATTTTTTGAATCCCAAATTGTTCCAATGTAGGCACTTTGAGCTCGATATTGAGGTTTTTCAGATACGTAATCAAATTTATATTCGCTTGATTATCAGTATCATCAAAGCTCGCCACTCCTAATGCTCGTGCACAATCTGCATATCGTTCAGGAGTGCCTGATATGCCAAATTCAGTAATAGTTGGCAATAGCATCGCATTTGATAAACCATGCGGTACGTGAAAAAAAGCGCCAATCGGTCTGCTCATTCCATGCACCAAAGCCACCGATGAATTACAGAATGCAATACCAGCTAACGTAGAACCTAACATCATGGCTTCACGAGCATCCTCATCTTCGCCATTATGATAGGCCTTTTGTAGATTGGGCCCAATCAAACGTAATGCAGCTAAAGCCTGTTGATCACTATAAGCGTTACGTTTTTGACTGACATAAGCCTCTATAGCGTGAGTCATTGCATCAATGCCAGTATCAGCAGTGGTTCGAGGAGGCACACTCATAGTAAGGCTATAATCAATAATGGCGGCTATAGGCATAAATCCCATACCAACGCATAACAACTTTTCGTTATTTGTTTCATCAGTAATAATAGTAAATCGAGTAACCTCTGACCCTGTTCCGGCCGTAGTAGGTATCGCAATAATAGGTAAACCTGCTTCATTTACTTGACGAGGAAATTTATAGTCATTAATGACGCCACCAAATTTCCCTAAAATTGAAATTGCTTTTGCGCTATCTATAGGACTCCCGCCACCTAAGGCAATCAAACCATCATATTCTTGGTGTCGTACCTGCTGCACCCCTGACTCAATAGAGCTTTCAGTAGGCTCAGGCATAGTATCTGAGAATACATCAGCTGTAATCTGAACCTCTTTCAAAATGGTTTGTAGTTTGTCCACATAACCCAGTTTAACCATCATCTCATCCGTAATGATGAGAGGCTTTTTAATACCCAAACTATCTAATATGGTCGGTAGCTTTTGACATGCATCGCGGCCTACCTCCATGATTCTTGGGAGAAGAATACTATGTGACATATTTAACTATCCTTGTGTTGATCACTATGTGTTTAATACTGTGCTAAAACGAACCTATCAATGTGCCTAAGGTGATTACTGCTATGAGAGCTAGTACAGGTACCGCAACAGCTACCACAAAAATATCTTTATAAGACTCTCTATGAGTGAGCTGACAAATTACGAGTAGAGTTATAACTGCACCATTATGAGGAAGAGCATCTAAACCACCTGATGCTATAGAAGCTACACGATGCATTAACTCGGGATTGATACCAAATTGAGAAGCTAACTGAAGATAGTTGTCCCCCATGGTATTGAGAGCAATACTTAGTCCACCAGACGCTGAGCCAGTAATACCTGCCATAACGTTTACGAAAACAGCCTCTGAAATTAGAGGGTTCTCCGGAGACAAACCTAATAAGAATTCTTTTACAATGATAAACCCGGTTAAAGTAGCGATAACTGACCCATATCCAACTTCAGATGCCGTGTTAAAAATTGGTAGCAATGACCCTAGCGCACCCTCACTGAGCGATTCTTTTAGGTCCTTCCAACGCTTCCAATTGAGCAGAATCATCGCTCCGCAAGACACTACCAAAGCTATAACAATAGCCCAAATACCAAGAACTTTAGATAGAGGAACAGCGCCAAACTCTTCAGTTGCTAGATAGCTGTTATCCATACTAGGTAATAGCCATTTTGTGCAAATGAAATTAATCAATATGACTAAGATGATTGGTAATAACGCTACAAGTAATGAAGGCTTGGCGCTATGATCGACTACCGCTAACTTATCATGATGATGTTGACCATAACCCTCTCCTGCATTTAGAGCTGTTTTAGTACGATAATTAAGCCAAATCATTCCGCCTACTAACATGATCAAGCCACCAATAGCACCAAGACCAGGGGCAGCAAAAGAATCTGTTTTGAAAAATGGCATAGGAATGGCATTTTGAATTGCCGGTGTCCCTGGTAAAGCGGTCATCGTGAAGGTCAAAGCACCCAAGGCGATAGCACCAGGAATAAGTCTTTTAGGGATATTCAATTCGCGAAATAAAGCAGCAGCGATTGGGTATACAGCAAAGCCCACTACAAACAATGACACACCGCCGTACGTTAAAATCGCACAGGCCATGACGATAGATAAAACAGCTTGCTTCTTACCGAGTTTAGTGACGAGTGACTCTGAGATGCTAAGTGCGGAACCTGAATCATCCATCAACTTACCAAATATAGCGCCTAGTAGAAAAAGCGGGAAGAAGCTGATGATGTATCCACCCAGACCTTTCATAAATACTTGCGTATAGACGCCTAGCATCGTATTAGCCTCACCACTTAAAAGCACAGCAAGCATTGCTAGCAAAGGCGCTAACAAAATCACGCTATGACCACGGTAGGCCAAATACATTAATAAACCTAACGACAGCAAAATGGGCAATAAACTTATCATATGCACTCCCTGTGCTATATATACATAAAATCCATTTCATTATTTTCACATAACGATATAAATTTTATCGTTATGTGAAAATAACAGAATATTTTTATAATGACAAGTCTTAAATCATTAAATATTATCGTTATAATGATTAGAAACATTAGAAGTCATATGGTTAGGGAGTGACAAAGATATGAGTAATACTAAAAAGAAGGGCTCAAGTGTTGAGCGGGTTTTGCAGATTGTGGAAATTCTGGCGAGATCGCAAAGACCAATGAGCGTTAGCGACTTAGCAGATACATTGGATGTACCTATACCTAGTATGTACAGGTTATTAGATCAGCTACAAAATATCGGGTTTGTACAATTGGACTTGCCTGGGAAGGTGACCTCTGGGAAAAGAACCTATAAGTTAGCTATGGACCTATTACAGAATAATCATTTTAAAATTGAAAGACTTGCAATATTACAGCAGCTTTCAGCACAAATAGGAGAAACCGTAGGCATTGCAATTATGAAAGACCTAGATGTAGTTTATGTAGATCGCGTTTTATCTGATTGGCCACTTCAAATATATCTGCCAGTAGGAACTCATGTACCGATTTGGGCAAGTGCAAGTGGGAAGTTATTCTTATCACAACTATCCAATGCAAAATGCGAACGTATCATTAATAAAATATCGATACATGCATTAACTACCAATACGCAAACAGATAAAAAGCAATTGATGCAGACTATTTCTAAGACACGGGATACTAGAGTAGGGATAGACAACGAAGAGTTTATTCCAGGCATGGTTGCTTGTGCTGTACTCATTCCTAATGATGAAAATAAAACGTTTGCTACAGTATTCACCCATGGTCCAACTGTAAGAAAAACTTTGGATGAGCTATTAGAATATGTACCTATTATGCGAGAAGCTGCTCTCGAGCTATCCGTTACTTTTAATCAGGACTATGAATAAATTATTAGCAATGTTTATTATTTATGATACCCGTCAACTCACCTTGACCTAAGCGAATAATTTTATAGAAACTAATTTGGGATATATTAATCAGACAGTACGAGGAATTACTATTCGTGGCAACAAACGTCAGTAATTGAAAATGGTATATTTTAGGTATACACCACTTAAGCCAGTCAAATAGACCGCTTAAAATAGACTGGATACAGTCGAACATGAAATGGTAAATTAACTATCCATTATTTATAGCTTAGATTAACACACCAAGTGCAACGCTAAGTAATGGAATAAAACACCTGGTTTGGCGTTTTAAACCCCAATCGT